>JAEEPF010000277.1 GCA_016284635.1 Prevotella sp. | reverse complement strand
TTATGAAGGGCACTCGCAGTTGGCTCGACAACCTGCGCCTCCGTGTCGGTTATGGTGTGACGGGTATCACTCCCAGCGAGGGTGAATGGCGCGGCTCTTATCTGGCTCAGAACATCTACAACTTTGCCTTATATGGTGATGTGCTGTCGATGGACGGCAAGTGGATTAAGACCCTTGAAGTGGGTCAGAACCCCAACCCCGACCTGAAGTGGGAGGTAACTAATGAGTGGAACATCGGTATCGACTATGGTTTCTTGAACGGACGCATACACGGTACACTCGACTTCTATGTCAAGACCACCAACGACTTGCTCTTCTGGTATAACGTGCCCATGCCGCCAAACCTCTACAGCCAGACATTGGTGAACGTAGGTGACATGCGTAACACTGGTATTGAGTTCATGATCGAGGCCATCCCCGTACAGACCAAGGACTTCGAGTGGACCACCACCCTGACCGCCTCACACAACTCCAACAAACTGCTCAAGCTGAGCAACGAACTCTATGAAACGGATAACTTCCAGGAGCTCTGGCCTTCAGCCGGCAGCTGGGATCCTATCTCAGTGACCACCCACTGTATGGAGGTTGGCGAAACACTCGGCGACTTCTGGGGCTTGAAGTTCGTCGGCTACGATAAGGACGGCTTCGCACTCGTTGAGGCCAGCGACGGCAACGGCGGGTGGACGGTGAAGCCCTTCAACGGCAACCTGAACGTGAAGGAAAACCGTCAGCGTCTTGGCAACGGCGCACCGAAGGTCATCCTCGGATGGGGCAACACCTTCAAGTATAAGGACTTCGACCTGAGCATGCAGTTCACCAGCCAGCTCGGCTATAAGATCCTGAATGCACAGCGTGCCTTCTACGAGAACAACTCTATTGCCTACAACCGTCTGAAGAGTGCAGCCGACCTGCATCCTGCCATCAATACCGACGGCACACCGAATATCGATCCCAAGACAGGTCAGCAGAAGATGGTGACACTCTCTCCCGCTATGCAGCAGGGTATCTGGAGCGACCATCTTGAGAATGGTGACTTCCTGAAACTGACGAACATCACCCTTGGCTACACCTTCATCCCGAAGGGTGCGCTGGCCACCTATGTCAAGAAGGCCCGCATCTATGCCAATGCCACAAACCTCTTCTGCATCACTGGTTACTCTGGTCTCGATCCTGAGGTTGACAACAACTTCATGACACCGGGTCTTGACTACCGCGACAAGTATCCTACCACTCGCAGCTATACCGTAGGTTTATCATTTAACTTCTAAAAACGAGACAGCAATATGAAAAAGATATTCAATAAAGTTCTGATTGCCTTTGCAGCAGGAAGCATCAGCCTTTCATCATGTACGAATCTCGACGAGACGCTGTATAGTGACCTCAACGAGAGCAACATCGATCTCTCTAACGAGAATGACCTCTCACTGCTGCTCGGTGCCTCGGTAGCGCAATACCGCTATCTGGTAGAGGATTGGTTCGGCATGTATCATCTCCTTGAGGAGTGTACTGATCAGTATATGGTTCCTGCCCGTGTAGGTGTGGGCTGGGGAGATGCTTACATCAATCTGCACCGTCATAACTGGAGTCCCTCGGTGGATCAGATCTACAACCCTTGGCAGATTGCCTATCGTGGCATCGGCTATGCCAATCTGGTGATCGACGCTATCGATCCCGCCAATCCTGCCACGCAGAAGAGTCTGGCTCATGCACGTTTCTTCCGTGCCATGTTCTACTATCACCTCTTTGATATGTTCCGCAACATCCCGCTCCAGACCACTCAGAACGTGCCTGCAGGTTATCTGCCTGAGCAGGTGAGCCCACAGGAGATGTATGACTTCCTGGTGACTGAGTTCACGGCAGCCAAGGAAGGCATCGGCGATGACGATTTCTTTGGCTATGGCAATAAATTTGCCTGCTCTATGGCACTTGCCAAGCTCTATCTGAACAAGAACGTCTATCTGGAAACCAGCGGTAACGACGGCTATGAGGCTTGCCTCAATGAGTTGAACACCATCATCAACTCTGGCCGCTATAGTCTCGCTGCCACCTATAAGGAGAACTTCGCTGAGGATCTCAGTTCCAATCCCGAGGTGATCTTCGTGGTGCCTGGCGACCGCACACATACCGTGCAGTTCGGTCTGCAGAGCTATTGCTTCCCGCAGTCAGGCATCGAGGCCTACGGCTCTACTGCTGCTGGCTATAACGGCAGCTGTGGTATTCCCCAGTGGATCCGCACTTACGACGAGGATGACAGTCGCTTGGCTGACACCTGGGCAGGTGGTCCGCAGTATCACGCCACTCAGCAGGGAGGCAAGTACATCCCCAATTCCGATACCAGCAACCCCATCTACTTCGAGGCTGACGACTGGACAGGTACGGGTATCCTGACCTACAACCTCAACGTTCACTCTATCGACAATCCCGGTGCCTATCAGCAGGAGGGCTATCGTCTGCACAAGTACGAGATTATCGGTGGTACTGACGACGGTACGACTGCCGACGATGTCGCCATCTTCCGTTATACCGACGTGCTGATGATGAAAGCCGAGTGTCTGCTTCGCCTCGGACGCGACAAGGATCAGGCTGCATCATTAGTGACTCAGGTCCGTC
>JAEEPF010000276.1 GCA_016284635.1 Prevotella sp. | reverse complement strand
AAGACCGCCACCGCCGAGGCCTATTGCAATCGCGATTGGAACTTCCCCTACAAGATAGACCATGACGACCTCTGCTTCCGCCTCTTCACCGAGGCCGGCTTCGACTGGGGCGGTGACTGGACCACCCCAAGGATTACCAGCATTTTGAGCTAATAGAGTAATTATAAACAATTTAAAAAGAAATTGCAGGATGAAACAGACGATTATCCTCGGCAACATCATCACGATGGATGAGAAGCGGCCCTTTGCCAAGGCTGCATTGGTGAAGGACGGCGTGTTTGCTTATATCGGCAGCGCAGAGGAAGTGAAAAAGCTCGTCTGTAAGGGCACGCAGGTGTTGGACTATGGTGACAACTTCATCTATCCGGGCTTTATGGAGTCCCATTGTCACGGCCACTTGGCCGGTTACCGCGCCGTCGGACAGGCAAACCTGATGGAGGGAGGGCTGACCACCGACTATGCAAGATATCGTAACATCATCAAGGCATTCATTGCGAAGAACCCGCAGCGTGGTTTCTATGTAGCCGCAGGATGGGTGGAAAATGAGGAATATGTCAGCAAGGCCTATCTCGACGAGATCTGCTCCGACAAGCCGCTGCTCATGCAGACAGGCGGCGGACATTCGATGCTGCTCAACACCAAGGCACTGGAATGGGCCGGCATCGATGCGGCCTATGCTAAGAAATGGGGCTACGACCTCGTACATGTAGATCAGAACGGTGAACCCGACGGCTACATCTGTGAAGGCCCCGTATTCGAGATCGTTCCGAAGCTCCCCGCTACCGTAGAGGATATCAAGGAATATCTGCTCGCCTGGCAGGATATGGCCCTCAGCAGCGGCTTTACTGCCGTCGGTGATGCCGGCGTGGAGGTTGTCAACAAGAATGCTCCCAAGGCCTACCATGAGCTGGAGGAGGAAGGCAGGCTGAAACTGCGCACCTACGCCTATATGTATGTGACTGACAATATTGCCGACCCCAAGGCTGAGATAGCCCGCATTGCCGCAGAGCGTGCGGAGATGAGCGGTGAGTATTTCCATATCATCGGCCCCAAGGCTTTCCTCGACGGTGTGACGGAGGCACATACGGGCTGGCAGAACCAGGACTACCTCGATCAGCCCGGCTATCACGGCGCAGAGCGCTTCAACGACCACGACAAGATGGTGGAGCTGATCGTTGAGGCCGACAAGGAAGGCATGTCCGTACACGTCCACTCCGAGGGCGGCGGTGCCACCCACTACATGCTGGGATGTATCGAGGATGCCGAGAAGATCACAGGCGACAAGGAACAGCGCAACGTGCTGGCACATCTGCACTTCGTCACCGACGAGGATGTCCGCCGCATGGCAGAGACCGGTTCCGTTCCTGCTGTTCCGCCACTGTGGACATGTAAGGGTTCTCCCATTTATGAACAGGAAGTCGCTTATGTGGGTCAGCAGCTGGCAGACGAGGCTTATCCCATCAAGTCGTTCTATGATGCGGGTGCCAACGTGGTGTTCCACTCCGACTATCCCGTTTCACCGATGATGGATATCAAACTCAGCATTTATACGGCTGAGAAGCGCGACTATCCAAAGGAAGTGACTGGCGGCGCAACCTCTCCGCGCAACCTCAAGGAAGCCATCACCCGTGAGCAGTCGCTGCGCGCCATGACCATCAACGTGGCCCGGCAGTTCCATCAGGAGCATCGCATGGGTTCCATCGAGTTCGGCAAGATCGCTAACATGACGGTATTCGACTGCGACTTCCTGCACGACGACATCGAAAAGGTCGGAAAAGCCAACATCGTGGCCACCATTATCGACGGCGAAGAGGTCTTCAAGGGGAATCCAATCAAATAGAATCACTAATCTACAATTAAAATAATTTATGCAGACAAGATTCAAGAAAAATGCCAAGATCTTCGACATCGGAGTCACCGCGGTGGCAGCCGTGCTGTCGGTGGGCATCATGCTCTTTGGCGTCTTCTACTACGGACTGAGCCACACATGGCCAGAGCTGATTCTCAACTTTTTCTACATCGCCTGTCTGGTGATGATGTGGATGTACTTCTTCAACTCCCCGCGCATCACCACCCAGCAGTTCAACTACTGGTCGTCGGTGTGTGTGGGCATAACGATCCTGCTGCGCGACATCCTCTTTGCGCCGCCGCTGATGTATTACTCCCTCCATCTGGCTTGCTCCACCCTCTCCGTGGTCCTCATCCTCATGCTCACTTTTTTCTACGCGCGTAAGGAATGGAAGACCTACTCCAAGAGCAACCTCTGGATGATCTTCGTCGTCGACTGCCTCATCGCCCTGCTCTACAATATCGACATCATGCTGGAGCCGCGCGAAGAATTCACCGACTATATGCTCACCGAGATATGGATACGGCCCACCATCACCTACGGGCTCGTGGCCTGTTTCGTTACCGAGAAGGCTAAAAATGTAAAATGACAATAATAAAATATGTAGAATCCCTAAAATCGTTTTAACATGAAACAAACTACTCTTTCATGCAGGCCTGTGACACGGAGGCATTCGTCAAGTACAACTTCTTCCACAAAGAACAAAAACGGGCCTTCAAGGATGACATCTTCCGTATTGAGAATCTCTACTATAACGCTGACG
>JAEEPF010000275.1 GCA_016284635.1 Prevotella sp. | reverse complement strand
CTGTGCTGCTGGCTACCAGTGACCGCTATTACGAAGAAAGTGACGGCAAGGACCAGCGTCGTGACGGTTCGTGGGCAAAGCGCATCTTCAATCCGAATACGGGTACTGACTTCGTGTTCACCGTTCCCCGTTTCCGCAAGTATATTGACTCACTGAACTACGCCAATCCTGCCTCTACAGGTAATGCGGCTGGTCAGAGCACGAATACCACGGTGATCCGTTATGCTGAGATTCTGCTCATCAAGGCTGAGGCAGAGAACGAACTCAATGGTCCTACGGAGGCAGCTTACGACGCTATCAACCAGATTCGCCGTCGTGCCTATTGGAGTCCGTATCTGAACATCCAGAATACCCCCTCCGATGGCTCGGCCCTCGAACTGAGCGGACTGTCGAAAGAAGAGTTCCGTGAGAAACTGCGTGAGGAGCGTCGCCTGGAGTTCATCCTCGAAGGACAGCGTTGGTTCGACCTCATCCGTTGGCATATCCTTGTGAAGTATGTGAAGGAGAACACACCGGCCTCGGAGACGCTGAAACTGCAGAACGTGTCGAAACGTAATTACCTCTTGCCCCTGCCACAGGACCAGCTCATCCTCAACCCGAACCTCACGCAGAACTGGGGTTACAGCGGCGAGACCGGAGACGGACCCTACGACAACACTTTTGAATAGAATTGAAAAATTGAAGAATTGAAAAATTAAAGATAAAAAATGCAAAGCAATATGAAACAGTTAGTTAAGTCAACATTGGCCGTTGTAGCATTGGCCACATTTACAAGTCAGGCAGTCTCTGCCCAGTCACAAACCTCTAAGGTCAACAGCCGTGAGCGCATCCTTCAGGTGCTCGATCAGAGTCGTCCCAACGACTACGTGCCCGCCGCCTTCTTCCTCCACTTCGAGAACAAACTCGGACGCAAGGCCGTACAGGACCACAAGGACTTCTATCGTGCCACGAATATGGACTTCGTGAAGGTGTTCTACGAGATTGCCGTACCCCATATCGACATCGAGAGTGGTAGGGACTGGGCCAAGGTGCCCGTCTATGGCGAAGACTTCTTCGCGCCTCAGGTTGCCGTCATTGAGGATCTGGCCCGTGAGTTCGGGGGTGAGGCCTTTATCCTGCCTACCGTCTATTCACCGCTGGCTCTTGCCCACCAGACCTTAGGTCGTGGCAAAGATCTGAAGAAACTCGCCGAGGAGGATCCCAAAGCCTTCGGACAGGCCATCAAGAACCTCTCACTCTCCATCGAGAACTACCTGCGCTCTGCCCGCAAGCACGGTGCCGACGGCTTCTATGTATCCAGTCAGGGTGGTGACGGCAATTCACTCTCACCGAAGATCTGGCAGGAGCAGGTACGCCAGTGGGATAAACACGTCAGTGAGGTGGCCAACGAGATCGGTATCATCAATATCCTCCATATCTGCGACTATGGGACACCGTTCAAGAATGCAGAAGCCCTCTTTGCCTTCGCTGACTATCCCGCCAGTATCATCAACGTACCTTTGAACTTCTCTGATGGTTCTTCCCTCGACCTGAAGGAGGCTCAGAAACGCTTTGGCCGTCCCATCTTCGGAGGTCTGGAACGACTGGGTGAGATTGCCAAGGGCAGCATTGAGGAGGCTAAGGCAGCCGTTGACAAGGTGTTGGAGAATGCATCGCCAAACTTCATCCTCGGTGCCGACTGCACCGTTCCAGGCGATACCGACTGGGAGAAACTCCGTGCCGTCATCGACTACGCCCACACTTGGCGTCAGACTCATAAGAAATAGTTTTGCCGCTCGGCTTTGCCGCTTGCTACCGAAAGGGACGCAAGAATCTTTTTCTTTCGTCCGGGTGGCAAAGTTTTCGGACTTTCCATCCGGACTTTCAAATTAAATTTGTACTTTTGCAGCGAATATGAAGATTACGTTATTGTGGATAGGTGCCCTTGTGGTGGGTGCGGTATTGGGATTGTTGGGACTTGGTTGGCTCAATGAGGTGATGAACTTTGTGGCGACGGTCTATACGAGGCTGTTCCAGCTGTTGGCTGTGCCGACGATAGTGCTGGCGGTGATTACCACCTTTGCGACGTTCGGCTCCAAGGGCTCAGGCAGAATTTTCGGCCGTACGCTGACCTACACGCTGCTGACCACCTTTGCCGCCGCTGCTGTGGGAGCCGTACTCTATGTGCTCATCGCCCCTGGCAACCTTTCTTCGGATTTTGTTGCTGATGGTGATATCTCTCACCTCTCACCTCTTACCTCTCACCTCTCATACTCAGAGCATATCCTGAGTATTATCCCCAATAACATCGTCAAGCCCTTCCTTGAAGGAAATGTACTCTCGCTGCTACTGTTGGCCTTTGCCATCGGTTTCGGACTCTCAAAATTACCAGAGTCGGAAAACAAGGCCGTCGTGGTGAAGTTCCTGCTCGGCCTGCAGGAATTGCTCTTCTTGCTCATTCGTGGTCTTATCTGGACACTGCCCCTTGGCATAGTGGCTTTCTCAGCTCAGTTATCGGCACAGGTCTCTGCAGGTGTCGTGGCCGACAGCATTGGTAAGTATGTATTGGTGGTCTTGGGTGGCAATATCATCCAGTTCTTTGTCGTGTTACCATTGTTCCTCATAGCACGAGGCCTGAAT
>JAEEPF010000093.1 GCA_016284635.1 Prevotella sp. | reverse complement strand
TGAAACCTCGACAACGACGCCATCATCTGACTGCGGATCATCTCCTCCGCAATCATCTCCAACTCCCTCGCCGAGCAGAACTGCCACCCCCTCGGCACCTTCAAATCCAATTTTATCTTCTCCATCAAAATATTTACGATTTACGAATTTACGATTTACTATTTTTATGCATCACTTCCCGCTGGGTGTCACGAGAAGACTCGTCCTGAACCTGAACAACTTCACACCGATATACAGCGAGTCGAAGGCATCGGTGATATCCGTTCGGGTTGCCATCGGATTATCCTCCGTCTCGGCCAGCTTCTCCTTATCCTTATTCTTCTTGATGGTCTTGCTGGTACCAGAATACGACACCTTGATTTCGGCCTGCTCCATCGCCAGTATCAACGCCTCGTTGTTGATGCGGTTGATGCGGATGCCGGGATAGGCAAAGCCGCCCAGTGCCTCGTTGATGATTTTCCACTTCTCGGTATGGAACATCGGTTGGCCCATGTCGATACCGATCACGTCCCACTGGTACTTCCTCAGCTGTTCGATGATCGTGTCCTTAAAGTCGATACCACCCTCAACGGCATACGGCTTGAATTTCGACGTCGAGTCATAATAGTAGTACACCGTGCGGTTGTGGTTCTTGTGCGGCCCATAGTAGCGGTTCCAGTCCTCCAGCAGCGCGTGCAGTTTCCTTTCATACTGCACATACATCGAGCCGAGCACGTTCAGGCACTCCACACCGTCACGCCTATACACCTGTCCCGTCACCAGACAGTTCATCTTGTCGTTGTAGTCGAAGGCGATGTGCAGCGGCAGCACTTCCACCACGTCACCATCCTGCGTACAGTCATCCACTCGCGCCAGCCGGTCGAAGTCGTAAGCCTCGTACTGCTCGGTGTACTTCGCGCCACTCTTGATCTGCGTGGCCGTCTGCAGCGTCACGCTCTTGTCGATACACGGCGCGTCGTCAGGAATATAGCCGTGGATGTTCTCGATGTCGAGATTCGTATAGAATCCGTCATTAGCCTTACGCTTGCGGAGGTTCAGAATCGACGTGCCGAACACGCCGCTGGGCAACTCCCTGTACATTTGCGCGATATACTCAAACGTGACGATATCCGCATTGTCGAGCGTCGATGCCCGCCAACAGTAGAACGCACTCGCCCTGAGCTGCTGGATACGCTTCAGGTAGGCATTGTTCGGGATGTTCAGTTTCATCAGCTCGAACTGATCCTCCTTCGTGATAAGATACTTGTGATTGTAGAGCAGTTCCGCATCGTCCTGACTGACCAGCTTATACGAGACGAGATAGTCTATCGTACCCTTCGCGTCGGCACCATACTGCTTCGGGATAATCCTGTACGACCCCTCACGATTCTTGACCGCCTCGAAGAGCGCTTCGATTTCCTTCTTCTTCTCCGGCGTCACCTCCATCGGCTGCCGACCCTCCTTCTTGGCATAATAGAAGAAGTCGTTCCACTTGATGACATCCTTGGCAAACGCCTCCAGCTCATCCTGAATCTGACGGTAGGTCATATCCGTAAAGGGGCCGAGCATCGGCTTCTCCTCAAGTTTCTCTTCCTCCTGCTCCAGCCATGCGCCCTTCAGCGTCAGCGAAGCGTCGCTCATAAACGACGTACCGCAGTAGAGCGGATTCTCACGACTGAAGCCAGGGTCGCCGAACGGGTGAGTCTGACCGCTGATGGCAGGCACCAGTTCCTCGTAGATCTTCTGCTTCTTGGCAAAACGGCACTCGTCGAACAGCGCATGGTTAAAGGTGTATGAGTTCGCACTCGCAATCTGGGCCATCGAGATCATCTGCCAGATAAAGCCATTGGCAAACCAGATAGAGTCGCTGTAGTTGCGCAGTTCGGCAATAGGCTTCGGCACCCACGACGGCGGCTTGCCAGGACCGTAGTGAACACCAGGCGTCAGACCGTAGAAACGAGCCATCGCCGCCAGCGCACTGGGAATCAGCTTACACATCAGCTGCGCCCTGCTGATACCGCCCCAGGCACCCATGCCCTGCGGCATCGACTTGGCCACGACAAAGGCACGGTCGCCGATGTGCTCCGTCTTTCCGACACGGCGCGAAGCCACGCCCCTTTCGTCGTGCGCCTGGATGATATGACTCATCCTCTGCGGCTTATTCATGTATATGTCTACGCTGTCTGCCATAGCCCTTATGTCCTTATGTTCTTATTATCTAAGATTTCCTCCTGGCGAAGACGCACGGCTCGCCGGTGGCCATCGAAATCGTCATCTTAAAGCCAGCCGCCTTCAAGTCCTCCATATACAGATTCAGCGGATCACCGAGTCCACACACGTAAGCCTTGAACACCTCGCGCAACCTCGCATCGTCAAACTGCTCATACCCGTCATCACCCTCGTTGCACGGCGCATAGCCACGCACAAACGCACTGACCTTCGCCGGCACGATAAAGTCCCTCAGACTGATTTTCTCCACCTCCGGCTCAATGCTGTCCATGCCGTCACCCTCACCTTCCGGTGATTTGCGGGCATTCTTCTCGACGGCATCAAGGAAGTCGTCGAAATTGTCGAATCGCTCCCAACCGTCCTGTTCGCTTCTCCTTTTCCTGCTCATAAAAATTCCGTGTTAATCCGTGTCATCCGTGCCAAAAATTACCTCGCGAACGGGTCGTAAGTATCAGGCTCGTCCGTCGGCTCAGAAGACACTGCGGGGTCGTCATCGTCCTCTTCCGACTCCGCAGGCACCATCACGCCGTCCTGACCCTCGATAAACTCCTGCACATCCTCGAACTTCGCCCCAATCTTCTTGGCAAACTGGCGAAGCTCCTCGTCCGTATAATTCTGTCTGTCAGGTTTTATTATTGATATATCGCTGGTAATATTCCGCTCTGCGCCCGGCTTCATGGCATCCGCAGGGTTTGCATCCTCCTTGAAGTCATTGTTGATCTTCTCCAGGTTCCGCTGAGCCTCACGCATCGCCGTCACGTTGCCCGTCTTCTTGCCGAACTGTATCAGCCACTCGATGTTATCCTCGTACATCGCCCGCTGGATGTGGTTCTTCGCCACCGACAGTCGGCCAACAAGCGCATTGATGGTAAACACGTCGTTGGATATCTCCGTCTCGCGCCTGGCCGACACCACCCCGCTGTCATCGCGACGTATGCCCAGCGCCGCCACCATCGCCTTGGCTTCCTCGTTGCCAAGTTCAGCGTTCTGCATCAGCGTGTTGTAGTCACGCGCAGCAATGTTAATCACCATCCGTCGGATATTGCTCGACTTGTTCTGCTGCCACAGCATATACACCTCCAGCGCAAGCCTGGCTCTGAACTGCCCCGGCAGTGGTATGTTCATACGGGCAAGATCCACCTGACCGTAAGTCCATCTGACCACCTTGTCTATGTATTTCGGTGAGGGTTGACTCATAACTTCTCTTGTTTTTTTTATACAAGGACAGTGCAAACCGAGAGCAGAGTCAAGCTCGCTTGCTATGCCGAGGTGCAGCCTGTCCTCGCAATGAATTTTGTTCATTGCAAAGTTAACACCCGCCAGAAACAATTTTGGGACTTTTTCCCCCGTCCCCGCACCTTGAAGTGTTAAATAATCCTTGCTGCAACAAAAAAGTTGCAGAAAAGTTTGGCGGTTTGCAACTTATTTGTTACCTTTGCAGTGTCCTTTCGAGGATATTAGCTCTTTAACATTATGAAGACGAGACAATTCGTCAAACGTCTGAAGGCGGCGGGATGCCGCTTTGTAAGACATGGTGGCGATCATGACATCTGGTACAGCCCCATCACGGGACGTACCGACGAAGTGCCACGCCACGGTTCCAATGAAGTCAAGAAAGGACTTCTGAAATCTCTCGAAAAAACGTTGCTCGGGCTCTAATGCCCGGGCGACGCCGGGAGGGAGCCAACGACGGATAGCGGCGGGATTAGTGTGAAGAGCTTTTCAATAGACATTTCAAACCACAGAAGATATATGACAAAGAAAGTAAAACGACTGGCAATTATGGAGCGAGGCAAAGGGAAGGGCAACTTCTCATGCTTTTGCACAGAGAGCGTAGGCACCTACGGCATCAACGGCTTCGGGCGTAACTCTCGCGAGGCCATCGAAGACCTGCACGTAGTCGTAAAGGAGTGTAAGGAGATGGCCGCCGAGAAGGGCGAGGAGTTCCCCGATGTGGAGTTCGACGTGCGCTTCGACGTAGGTTCGTTCTTCGACTACTACCCCATCGACGTGACGGCCTTTGCCAAGTATATCGGCATGAACGCCTCGGTGCTGCGGCAGTACGTCACTGGCCTGCGCGAACCAAGGCAGGAAGCCATCAACCGCATCCGTGAAGGAATCAACAAACTTTCAGAAGACCTGGGCATGAACCTAATGGTGGAACGTCCACCCGTGTCTTATGTCTGACGAATTGGTTGTATTTCATAATGTAAAGAACGCTTTTAATCCGCCTGTCCGTGAGGATGGGCGGTTTTTTGTGCCATAAATGCGGCTAAGTCCAACTTCACCCGCATACCTGCATTATCGTTTGTGTGCGACCGGCAGTGATGCCCGCCGCACACGTTTTTCTTAATATATTATAAAAGGTATGCCAATTACTTGCATGGTTCATGAAATCTCCTTATCTTTGCAGTGTTCAAACAAATAGCAGACAATTAAAAGTATAAGACTGCAACCGCGTGGGGTATGGGATAACCACCCCAAGGTCACGGCTACCCGTAGCCACGCTATTTGACCTGAACAGCGCGAAGTGCAGTCTTCCTTTTTTTTACGACTATGGAAGAAATGATTCTACCGAGCGACAGCATCAAGAACCGCATCTATGAGATCCGAGGTGTGAAGGTGATGCTCGACCGCGACCTCGCCCAGATGTACGAGGTCGAAACCAGAGACTTGAACAAGGCAGTGAAGCGCAATATCGTGCGATTCCCGCCCGATTTCATGTTCCAACTGACCAAAGAAGAATGGGAACTTTTGATGTTCCAAATTGGAACATCGAAGGCAAAATTCTTTACAGAGTCCGACCGCACGACCCGACGCGGTGGCACGCAAAAACTCCCCTACGTCTTTACTGAGCAAGGCGTAGCCATGCTCTCAGGCGTGCTCCGCAGCGAACGCGCCATCAATGTCAATATCCAGATTATGCGAGCCTTCGTCGCTGTGCGCCAGGCACTGCCACGCCTCGCCACCCGCGAGGACATCGACGACCTGAAGAGCCGCATACAAGCCCTCGAAGGCTCCGTCTCGTCGCTTACTGCCGACAACCTCGACATCCATGACGAGATAGGCAGCATCTATCATGCCCTCGACCTGCTCCAGCAGCAGTCATCCGAACCCATCCCACCCGTCGGCTACCAAGCCACCCTCGACCGAGATAACAATAAAAAGGAATAGCTATGATTGTAAAGCAAGAAACTTATAAGCAGATATTGGAGGAGTTCCCATTCATACCTTCGTCTATACTTGCAGAGCGTTACGGTATTTCCTGCAGTACCATTGATAACTATGCCAAAAAAAACGGGCTGAAGAAGGACGAAGAGGCAATTCGCCGCTGGAAAGATGAACACCGGAAGCCGAAACCCAAAAGAGATTCTTCTCCCAACAAAAAGATAACGTTTATTATCGAAGACTATCCCTATTACACAAACGCCGAACTGGCAGAGAAATACGGAGAGACAGTTACTCATATCCGCAGTATCGCTAGCTATCATCACTTGCATAAGGACTGGGATTTCCTACGCAAGCCTTCATCGGAAAGATATGCGAGCAGCATAGAGCAGTATAAGAAAATTAAGGAATACGAAAACAACGAGGATAGAACAGCTGATATCGACATTCAAGAAGCGGGCAATGACACTTCTGAATACAAAAGTCTCGAAAATTGTCTGATGGAATACAAGAAACTTTATGAAACGTTCAGTAGAGACAGCGCAGCCTTATTAGAATCCATGACCCAGGCTATTAATGACATTAAGAATCGGATGCTTGAAGTCAGGAAGAAACTCAAAAAAGCAGACCTTCCACAAACTGGGGATAACCCAGACCAAGACAACCAGTAATCCTCTATATAATATATAAAAAGGAGAGACCCCACCACGGCGGTCTCTTTTTTTGTGCCACGAAAAACCCGATGTCCCAAATCGCCCGTATGTCAGCATTAACTTTGACGTACAAGTGAACTACCCCGCAGCTAAAGACTGCGTGGCTTCGGGTCCCGATGGACCTTCGCTTTTCCTGCTTCGGCGCAACGCTGCTTCTTAGGCTGCACAGGGCAGCGGTCGTCCACAGGAGGTTGCTTCACAGGCTTGACTTTCCCTCGCTCCGAGGGTAGGGCCTCATTCAAACCGAGGCCGAAGTTTTTAATATTGATAGCGGCATTGAGGTCGCGGTCGTGGTGAATACCGCACGACGGACAAGTCCACTCACGCTCCTCTAACCGCAAACCAGAGTAACGATGACCACAGACATGGCACAACTGAGACGAAGGGTCGAAACGACCTATCTTGACAAGGCGCACGCCCTGCCACTCACACTTGTACTCCAGCATCCTCATGAACTCGCTGATGCTGGCGTCGCTGACGCTGCGTGCCAGGTGGTGGTTGCGCTGCATACCCTTCACGTTCAGGTTCTCAACACAGATGGTGCGCACTTGGCTTTCGTGCGTCAGCTGGTGGGAAATCTTGTGGAGGTAGTCAGTACGGCGGTTAGCAACGCGCTCATGGAGCCTCGCTATCCGCTGCTTCACGCGGCGGTAGGCACAGCTACCTTTCGTCTTCTTCGACAACCTGCGCTGCAGCAGCTTCAGCTTGCGGGCCTCCTTTCTGGCAAAATGCGGACTCTCGAACTCCCTGCCGTCGGAAAGCACGGCAAAGGTCTTCAGTCCTGCGTCGATGCCGATAGTGGTCTGCTTGTCGCTCGTGGTTGGCTTCTTGGGTGCCACAATACTGTCGTTGACCAGCACGCTTGCATAGTATTTTCCCGTGGTGGTGCGGCTGATGGTGACGGTCTTTACCTCACCACGGAAGCGGCGGTGCAGAACGGCTGGGATGTCCTTCGCCTTGGGGATGCTGATGGTGCCGTGCTCAAAGTCCACGCTGCAATGCTGCGGACACTGGAAGCTCTGGCGGTCGTGCTTGCTCTTGAACTTCGGGAAGTGGGCCGTGCCACGGAAGAAATTGTCGTAGGCAGTGCCGAGATTGCGGATGCTCATCTGGAGCGACTGCGAGTTGACCTCGCCGAGCCATTCCTTCTCTGCCTTCAGTTCAGCCTTCATGCGGTTGATAAGCGTATTGGTGCTGATACTTTCCCCGTACTCCTTGTATGCTGTGGACTTCACGTCGAGCGCCCAGTTCCATACGACGCGGACACATCCGAAGGTCTTGGCCAGCAACACCTCCTGTTCCTCTGTCGGGTAGATTCTGTATTTGTACGCTCTCTGCATAGTCACTCACTTATGGCAACGGGAAAGGCGGCTGCCGTCCCAAGTTTGTCACAACTTCACAACGCAACTGGTTATGTAAGGGAGGCAACCGCCTTATGCTTCATCCTTTCGGTATCGGCAAAAAGACAGCCCCAAACGGCTTCGTGCGTCGGGGCTTATGCGGCTCCCAGTTGCATCGGTTGTATTGTTGTGACGGTGCAAAGATACGAAGAAACTTTTGAATGTCCTAACATTTTTGCAATTATTTCTTATATTGGCATGGAAAATCTCAAAACTTATGGACTTACAACGGGAATATCTCTCGAAGAACCACTCAAAGTACCTGCTGAAACAGGAGAGCAGCGCAAGGATATGGCTGCGCCATCCGCAGGAGGTGCGTCGTTTCTATTGGGGCGGGCACAACATCTTCTGGACGAAAGGCTATTTCGTGTCCTCTGTCGGCAACGTCAGCCAGGAAACGATACAGCGTTACATAGAGAACCAAGGCTGAAAGGCCAAAAAAGAGCAATCACCCTGCGCCATTCATCCACGCGGCTGAAGACCACGTGGTTTTCTGGCGCGGTTTTGTAAAAAAGGAGAGACCCCATTACGGCGGTCTCTTTTTTTGTGCCACGAAAAACCCGATGTCCCATTTCGCCAGACGGCCTTTGCTATCTTTGCCGAAAAACAGATACGATTATGTTTGCATTTGACAATGTATTAGAGTATTGGGCGACGAAATACAAGCGCATCAAGCACGACCCCGCCGCCAAGTCGAAGGACAAAGGCTTCTTCCGCATTCAGGAGATCGACCTGCAGAGCGAGTGGAGCCGCAATATGAACCTCATCGACAAGCCATGCCTGCTGTTTCGGCTCGCAGAAGATGGACAGGTGAACGCCGACAACCCCAACCGCCTCGACCGCTTCTGGGGCATCTACCTCGCCGTGAAGCAGAAGGGAGCGCCCAACAACGTGGTCGATGAACTGGGAGCCGCCGACTGCAAGCGCGAACTGCTCCGCATGACCGCCGCACTCATCGCATGGATCACCCGCCTGCAGACATGGGCCAACAACGGGCGCACCGACGTCAGCAACCCCTTCTTTTCGCTCACCGACCGCGAGACACGCGAAGGACTGCGAGGTCTGCGCATCAACAAGACCGCCTTCTGGACTACCCCCGTCCACCTCAACGGCTGGTGGCTGATGGGCATCGAGTTCTACGGCATCGACCCCCGCCCCCTCTGCGTCAACGACCAAGATTACGACGAATAATCAAAGTTCTTTTTAATTAAACGTAAGCGAAGTGTGCGACCGACCGCGATGGCCCGCCGCACACGTTTTCTTAATATATTATAAAAGGTATGCCAATTACTTGCGATTGTCACTGAATACACGTATCTTTGCCGCAAGTAACACTAAAAACGGAAGAAATGAAAACAAACGAAGGAAGAATCGGTTATCTGCACGTCTGTAAGGACGGAGAAGAACCACAGACACCGCAATTCGACACAAAGGTATTCGACTATGAAGGAAATTTTGATCCAATACCCCTGCCTTGTTGATGAGCTGACCACCACACCGTATAAGATGATTATCTGGGAAATGCCAGAATCAGACGTTGAAGTTCTCATTGGAATGGATATCATCAGTCGCGGCTCTCTCAGGATTTGGCCGCAAGACAAAAAGACAACCTTGCTATTCCAGCTCTAATAATAAATAAAAAGGAGAGACCCCATCGCGGCGGTCCCTCCTTTTTCGTATGTAGCAACCAACGAAAACAATCTACCATTTACCTAAATCGACATTCAGCCCGTCAAACGAGTTGAGTATATCGACCGTTCCTTCACTACCCCAGAAGTCAACGAGGTAGTCACGCAGACGAGTCTGCAGGTGTCGAAGCTCAGCCATGATGGCCGGACGATGTGACGAACCCTTTGCACGATTCCACGAACCGATATAACGACTACGGAAGCGGACATTCTTGCCGCGCTCTACACCCGAAGCCTTTGTATGGCCACCAACTCCAATGTCCACATACTGGAGATATGCATTAAACCTGTATTCCAGAGTCACCGCACGTTCAGTTGCATTAACGATAGATCCGTCTATCGAACTGAAGCCCTCGCCCGTTGAATACCACTCATTTCTCTTCTTGCGAATTTCGTTGATTTGCCGATAACCAGGATACACTTCATAAGGAAAAATTCTCTGGGTGGCAAAATTTGCCTGAATTTGCGCGAGGGTCTGTTTGTGAAAGTCACTGATGACCATCCGTGCAGGAAAAATCGGGTTCTGGATTCTTTTTGCTGCCATAATTGTGATGTTTTGATGTTACAAAGATACAACCTTTTTCATCAAAAATGGGACTTTGAGGATAGCCCTATGTCCCAATTCACGATGTTCACAATATTACCTTTGACATAAAGAAATCAAAATCCAACACAGAACATGGCACAATCAAAACAAGCACAGGTTATCATCACCGCCAACGCATCGGTGGCAGAGAGGGTGATGCAAGAGTTAGAAGGTGCAGCTACACGAGCATCCAACCGCATGAAGGCACTCGCCGATGCCGGAGCGCAGATTAAGGAAAAGATGCGCCAACTGGCGGCTGCCAACAAGGAGAATACCAAGGAATACAAGCAACTCGACGCCCAGTTGAAGCAGAATAACAAGGACTTCAAGGCCGCCGAGAAGGAGTTTCAGGCGTTCAACAGCCGACTGCGCGAGAATGTGAAAGACTCAAAGCGTGTGGAGCAGGTCATGAAAGACCTTGCCAACACTGCCAATCGTGACCTGCGCCGTGCCCTGCAAGCAGCCAAGCGCGAACTCGACAAAATGTCGGCCAGTGACCCCCGACGCACTCAGATGATTAGCGATATGCGCAAACTGCAAGCTCAGATTGACGCCAACACGGGTGCTATCAAGAAGCAAAAAGGCGCATGGGGTACGCTTGGTACCACCATGAAGAACCTCTTTGCCTATGCAGGTATCTTCGCAGGCTTTAATAAACTCAAAGGCTTGCTCGAAGACGTCATCAAGCTCAATCTAAAATTCAGTGATAAGATAGCCGATATCAGAAAAGTCAGCGGATTGGCCATGTCAGACATCAACCAGTTGGCCAAGAACCTGACGAAGATTGACACGCGCTCCAGCATGGAGTCTCTGATGGGTCTTGCATATCAGGGAAGTAAACTCGGATTCGGTGAGTACGGTATAGCAGGCCTCGAATCCTTTACCAAGGCTGCAAACCAAGTGAACGTAGCCCTCCACGAAGACCTTGGCGATGATGCGATGGTTCAGTTGTCCAAGATGACAGAAGTCATGGGACTCATCCCGAAGATGGGCGTGGAGAAAGCCATGCTTGCCACGGGCTCTGCTATCTTCAAACTCGCAAGTACTTCTACCGCCGCTGGTGGACCTATCGTTGAGTTCTCAAAACGACTGATGGGTTTGGCTAATCAGGCGGGAATTTCTGCTGATGAGCTTGTAGCGTTTGGAGCAAGTGCGGACTCTATGGCGTTGGCACCTGAAGTGGCAGCCACGGCCTTCAATAAGCTGATTACTGCCGTGCAGAAACAGCCCAATCTGATTGAGAATGCACTCCACATGGAACCAGGTACCATCAACAACCTATTCCAGGCAGGACAGATGACCGATGCCATCGTAAAGATCTTCGAGGCGATGAACCAAAAGGGTGGCATGAACGCCCTGATGCACTCAGGCGTATTCAAAGACCTCGGCTCAGATGGTGCCCGTCTGGTAGGCGTGATGGCAACGATGGCCAATCGTGTGGATATGGTGCAGAAGGCACTCGCCACCTCCCGTAAGGCATTCAAGGAGGCTACGGCTGTCACCGACGAGTACAACATCCAACAGGAAACGGCAGCTGCTCTGACTGAGCGTGCCAACAACCTGTGGAATAAGGCATTTGTCAATCCGGAAGGCGTTGATAATGTGAAGGAATTGGCCCAGGCCTGGTACGACGTATCTAAAGCCCTCACCGAAAATAAGGCAGCAATGAGCGCCATTCAGATGCTGATTGTAGGACTGATGAAAGCCCTGCAAGGTCTGCTGATGATTCTCCCTGGCTTGCTCTACGCCTTTGGCACTCGTGGTCTCATCTGGATGTTCAACACCCTCAGTAGTGCCTTTGGAGTTGCCACTATCAAGGCTAATGGATTCCGTGCCGCTTGGACAGCCATGTCAGCTGCGATGAAAGCCAACTGGATATCCCTGGCCATCGGTCTGCTGGTACAACTGACTGTCTATCTCGTATCAACCAGTGACAAACTGAAAGAACTGCTTGGCATCGAGAGTGAGGCAGAGAAGAAAGCAGAGGAAATGAACAAGGCCTACGTCGAGAGTCAAAGCGCTGCCGAACAGGCCGCTAAGGGTATAGAGAAATATAAGGATGCGCTGAATGATTCCAATTTGACCCAGGAACAGCGCACCAACCTGATCAAGAAGTTTAAGAATGAGTTCGGCGACTACCTGCGTTATCTCGGCATTGAAATCAAGACGGTTGATGACCTTCGTGATGCCTATGCCGATGTAGTCCGCGTAATGAAACAGAAGAAGCTATTTGAAGAGCGCGAGAACTACAAGCAATCATTGACTGGAGAGCGCAAATTGGAAAATAGAAAGGTAGGCGCACAGATTGACGAAGAACTGAAAAGACTCGGTATCAACACCGATGAATATAACTTCGGAAATATCCAGAAAATTTCGGGCTATGGAGCAGAGCGGATATATTCCAGCATCATGGAAAGTTTCTTCGGGAAGAACGAGGGTAAAGAACTTGAGCACTGGGTAAGCAACGCCACTAACCGTCGCTCCTACAAATCACTTGACGGACGTAAACTTCTCGACTTGATTAGGAAATACGCCGAAGCCGACCAGTCTATCCGTGCCGACGAGCGCGAGGCAGACAAGATGTGGGCCAACGACCTCAAAGGCTTCGATAATGATAAATTCGAGGAAGGTAGGTTCAAGAGCCACCTGAACAACTACGATGCCCTTGAAAACGCCCCGGATAAGTCGGCTGCTCGTGCCGCTGCCAAGGCCGAAGCGGACCACAAGCAAGCCCTGCGGAAGGAACTGCAGGACGCAAAGCAGGAGAGCGACGCCATTATCGCCAAGATTGAGGAATGGTACCGGCTGCAGGAGACCGTCGTCACGGGATTCGCTGCCGACGGGGTGTGGACACAGCAGCAGGCCGAGACCATCAACCGCGAACTGGAAGCCGCGAAGAACGAGGCACTGGCCAACGCCCGACTCGCCATCAGTGGACGCGACACACAGACCTGGGAGCGCAACAAGCAGAACATCAAGACGCTGATGTTCGACACCGGCAAGTGGTCGCAGGAACTCTTCCAGCAGATGATGGACGCCTCGATGGCCAACATCCGCACCAATCTCGACCGCATCGACCAGGAAGGAGGCCAGTACGGCATCACCACCACCTCGATGAAGGATGCACTCGACAAGAACGCCGCAGGCAACCGCCGTAAGGTACAGGAACTGCGCAACAAGACCGCCAAGGAGGTCGAGAAAGCCCTGCTCAAATATAACTACTTCGAGCAGGCCGCCAGAGCCTACGAAGACCGACTGACACAGCTCGGACTGCTGACCGAGACCGCCGAACAGGCCGCCAAGCGACTCAACGGACTGAAAGCATCCACCAAGACCGAGGAACAGCTCACCAGTGAGCGCAGCGCCGCCCGTCGACAGGCAGGCGACCAGTTCCGTAAGAACCCCGCCGCATCCTACAGCGTCGATGTCGAAAGCACCGAGTCGCTCCATTCGTGGCTCCAGGGCCTCACGGGTGCTCAGGGTGGCATCGGTACAGGCGGCTTCGAGTGGCAGTTCAGCGGATGGGCAAAAGCCTTCGAGGACGACTTCGGCAAGTGGCTCACCGACTCCGAGACATATAAGGAAGATATACAAGCCTTCTATCTGACCCTCGCCGACTACGACCGACAGTATTACGATGCCGTTGGCCAGCACCGCGACAAGATGGTCAAGGACGCCAAGACCCGCTGGGAGACCTCCGACGAAGGCCGCCTGTACAGCTCTGCCGAAAAGGAACTCGGTTGGGAAAGCCGCGAGCGTAAGATGTACGGTCAGGACCAAGGAACCAACTTCGGACAGATGGCCGGCTTCTACAACATCAACGACGATCCCGAGATTCAGATGTCGCTCCTCCGCATGGCACAGTACGAGACCGAACTCCAGGCCTTCAAGGAAGAGAACGAGGCCAAGAAACTCGAAGGAGCCGCCCTCGATGCCTATCAGCAGGAACTCTTCGAGCGTGAGCAGCAGCGTCAGGAGCTGGAGCGACAGGCTCAGGAGTCCATCATGCAACACATCAACGACCACATCCAACGTCTATCCCAGTGGACGGAGCCGATACAGCAGTTCGCGACGGACGTGGGGGATGCGATGGGACAGGCGATTGTCTCGGGCGAGTCGATGTCGGAGGCCATGCAGAACGCCCTGAAGTCGCTCGTACAGTCGTGGGGCCAGTCGACCATCCAGATTGTCAAGGAACTCATGATGCAGCAGCTGAAGCAGAAACTCATCGGCAAGACGATGGTGAAGGACCGGA
>JAEEPF010000092.1 GCA_016284635.1 Prevotella sp. | reverse complement strand
ATGCCGGTGATAAGTTCCTTATCAGATAATGGATAATTGATAATGGATGATGGATAATTATTTGCTGCGCCTTCCTGCAATTCTCCATTATCTGCTGCATCTTCAGCCGCGGAAGCCAATTTTCCATTATCCATTATCCATTTTCCATTGTCGATTTCCAATTGACTAACCACCTTCACCAGACTCCCCTCGCGCTTGCTCTTTGAGAAGGAGAGATGGTTTTTCCTCGCCGTCTGCCGGATTTGCTTCTTCTGTTCCGGAAAGAGTTTTGTCACGTCAGACAGCCGCTTCACGTGATGCTTTTCCCCGTCTGGCGTGATGAGTGTATAATGCTCGTAGGTTCTGAGTATCTTCAGCAGTTTCCCGGTACCAAAATACATGTCACCATTGTCAATCTTCCACTCACTATGATAAAACCGGATGCCATTGGTACTCCCATCGCAAAGCAGGACCGCATATCGTGTACTATCCTCCGGATCATGCACATACCTGTGGCCGTCCATCTCAAACCAGTCAATGTATTTCTGTTCTGGCAGACATAAGAAATTGCTTCCGGGGGAAAGGACCGCTACTCTCTGCGCCAATTGGTCAAAGCGCAGTTTCACATCATCATAGACCACGCCATAATAACTGACACGGCCTGAATAAAAATCCGGCTTTTCATGATAATACGGAATGTCATGCCACAACCTGAGTTGATATTGTGGTTCAAGTGGCCCGACATACAGGCGGGCGTAGTCGGAAGCCAGGGAAATGTGCTCCTGAGCTCCGACATGCAGTATGACCGACATCATACAGAGCAATAATAAATACCTGATCGTCCCTTTCGGAAGTGCCATGTCTCTTTAGTTTGATTGGTTTTACGTGAAAACGTCTGCAAAGGTATGACTTTTTCAGGAAACCGCCAAATGATTCCACAAAAATCCTATCGAAGGGTGGTAAACACCCTTCTGTAATGTTGTAATGCTGTAATGTTGTAATGAGACACACATTTCACATGTTCCCCTTGTATTGTATGGCCAGCATCGTCAGGTCATCGTTGGGCTCGGCTCCGGAGCGGTGCTGCTCCACGGCTGGCATGGGAATGTAAGTAAGGAGTTATACATTAATTAAAAAGCCGTCGGCATGGGAATGTCGGCGGCTTTTGGCATGAATGGTAGATAGGGGCTCTTCCGCGAGATAATCTGTAGCAGACAGTTCGTGTCAATCACTACGGGGTTCATCGTTCGCTACTTTTTATAGGGCGTGCGGAAGTGTGAGCCTCGCAATTCCTGGAGCTTCTTCTCGTCGAACTGACCACTCTCCCTGAGCTGATCCATTTCCTCATCGATCTGTTTGGCGTAGAACGCTGCCAGTTGCTGCCGCAACTTTTCCAGCCCCACGGCAGTCTTGATGTGGGAAACCAATTTGAACACCTGTACTTGTGCAGGAGTAAAAGTTATTGTTTCCATAATTGTACCTTATTTTACGTTACTGACTGCAAAGATAGGAACAATTATTGAGATTTCCAAATCTTTTGCCAGAAATCTTTATTTTCCGCCGTTTTCGTAGTCACGAGAGCATATCACCCGGGCCAGGCCCCAGTGATAGGTTTTAAGGAATCCGAGCATCCAAAGAGGGAGCTTGGCCCCAGTGACAATAATAATCTTATGCTGCCTCGTAAATGTAGTTTCGGAACAGGCTGACCCTGCTCTGTTCTGTGGCTGCAATATCAATGCTCTGCAATGGCGAAACGGCTATTAGGTTATTGGAATAACGCGTGAGGTAATTGATGCCGTCAACGGTGCTAATACTGCCATCGGTAGGCATCGAGCGAATAACCTCCGACAGGAACTCGTATTCCTTCGGAGAAAACAGGCCGCGCACGGCTTCCAACTTCTGCTGCGAATAGCGCACGTCCACCTTTTCGCCATCGACGAATATCAGTCCGAGGCTGACACGCTCGGAAATCTCGGGGCGGATAACCGCGTAAATGATACTGTATTTCATATTATGCAATGTTTTCGTTAAGACAATCCATGAAGTTCTGCCAGACGGCCATCACAACGACGAGCTGCATGGGGTACGGGCCTTTTTGAGCCACGGATTAACACGGATTGACACAGAATCTTTATTAGGCACGGATTAACACGGCCTTAATGAATTAAGGACACGGCTTTCTCAGCGCAGAGGAAGCCGTGTTTTGTTAAAAGCCGTGAAATCCGTGCCAAAATTAAAAAAGACAGCAAAACATTACAACATTACAGCATTACAACATTACAGAAGGGTATAAGCACTGTGTCCAGGAATTCGTAATGATCCAAAAAGAACTGGCGGTCGCATTCCACTTCCTGCTCCCAGGAGCCCAAAGGAAACGCGCCGACGGAAATCCGTTTGTCAAGAATCGGCCAAAGACGGAAGTTCAGTTCTTGCGATTTCCGGAGTTGACGGCTCAGTTCATCATAATAGGCCAGAACCCCTGCCCTCACCTTCCTGCCGTAGTGCTGATGCAACTTGGCGACTTCTGCCATGAAAAGACTGTCGGCGGCAAGCCGTCTGAAATAATGTGTTGACACGAGGTGATGGTTCGGGTTGGGACGTTGTTCGCCATCATAGAATCCGGAGCCCAGACTCCAGTCAAAGTCCCACAAGGGCCCTATCGCAAGGCGGCTGACGGGCGTGTTGTCGTATTTCGTCATGTACATATTATACTCTTCCTGCATCATCAGTTGCACCTGATAGTACCATTTGGCCCACGACTCGACATCGATATGGTCTGCATACTCATGTGGTTTGACGGCATTTTTGAGCGAACCTTCGAACTGATCCATCACACGGGCTGCATAACTGAGGACATCGGTAGTGATGTCCTTCTCGTCAGGATACTTGAACTTGAAGAAGTACCCGCTGTCGATGGTCTGGAAGAACACTTGTTCCTCTGCGACCCGGTCAGGGTAGATGTATTCTGCGATGAAGCCCGTATCAGCCACACGGATGCGGTCTTCGCCCGCTCTCACCGACTCTGTCAACTGATAACAGCCTTGATGACTGCCGTTGAATACCAGTTCGACAAAACGGCTCTGGGGTGTCCAGTCGCACTCTAACAACTGACCGATCCTGAAGCCGATGGCCGCACGCATCAACGACTTGTCGAAATAGTTTGATAACAGCACAAAGTGCTTGTTGGCAGCCATGCCCAAGAACGAAGCCTTGTGGCTAAACTTCAACCGATAGGGCTGCTTGGGGCTATCAGTCCAGCTGGCGTGTCCTCGGCCACGAATGTGAAGCCGGGAATCCTCGAACAAAGTCTTGCCATCATGCACGATCCGCATGACGGCCGGAATGTACTCCGTCCTTGACGTGACAGCAGCACCGCTGTCGGTCGTAATATAGCAGACGGGCAGACCTGTCAATTCATAGTCATTACAGAGACTGTCTTCCCTCAAGAGGTTCGGGGCCTCCTGCCTTACTTTGGATGACGATACGTGTGTCTCCACCATCGGAGAGGGGACTGACACTTCTGGATTATTCTCATCACAGGCCATCAGCGACAGTAGGAGTATGGCCTCACATGCAGGCATAGCAATGGCCTGCAACACTGCGAACAGTGTCGTTTTCGGTTGTTTCATTTTCAGAAAGTTTTTGTTTACATAAGAATCAAGTCAGAGGTTCAATGCGCCCGAAAAGCCGCCAGGGGTATGACTGCTGATAGGCAGGGACGGCAGAGGCGGGAACATGAAGCACGGCCCGGGACAGATCGACGTCTTCGAATACGAGGCTGGCATCTTCGGCCGTAGCCGTCGGGAATGGGAGCTGGGGAGGAGACGTACCAAGACAGACGACTTTACGTAGCGACGTGCAGTCCTTGAAAGCGCCAGGATCGATGGCCTCAAGCGTGGCAGGGAGCATCAGCGAAGCCAAGTTGCTGCAACCGTCGAAGGCATTGGCATAAATACGGGTGACACCCTCTGGCACAGTATAACCGGTGAGCGAGGTACATCTTTTGAAGGTTCCCTCGGGAATGGACTGGGGATGCCAGTCCACCGCCGTCAGGTGGTTACATTCCGAGAAGACAAGGGGTCCGATCTGTTCGACGCCAGACGGAACCATCATCGAAGTGAGGCCCGTACAATATTCGAACACACCCCTGTCGATCGATCTTAACGACTGTGGCAGCGTGAGCCGGGTAAGGGATACGCATTTGGTAAAGCAATGCTCCGACAGATAGACAACGCCTTCCGGAATGTTGACCTCTGCCAAACGTGAACAATGGGCGAAGCACTCGGCGGGAAGGCGCGTCAAGCCCTCGGGCAACGAGACCGATACCAGGCCCGTGCAGCCCGTGAAGGCCTGCCAGCCGATGCTCCTGACGCTTGCGGGCAGACGGAGGGAGGTGAGTGACGTGCAGCAATAGAAGGCATTCGAGCCGATCTCCTCCAAACCGTCGGACAGCGTCACAAAGGTCATCGACGTACAGTTGGAGAAGGCCTCAAAACCGATACTCCTGACATGGGGCGGCAGGTCGGCCTCTCTCAAGGCGTAACACCCACGGCACATCCGCATCGGCACCGTCGAAAGACCTTTAGGAAAGACGATCGACTCCAGACCGCTACATTCTAAGAACGCACTCTCGCCAATGTCGGTGACACTATCAGGAATACGAACTGAACGGAGATTCTCGCAACCCGAGAAGGCCTTGGGAGCTATCGCCACGACACGGTAGGTCACCCCTTCACAGGCGACGGTCTCTGGGATGATCACATTGTCGCGATAGAAGACATCGCCAGCCGTGACGACGGCCGTCCTGGCATCGGCGGAAAGCAGATAGCAGATGCCGTCGATCCTGGCATCGAAGGGATCGAAGACGAGCCGCTGCTCCTGGATGTCAAGACTTTCACCACAAGAACACAACACCATCAAGACGACGGCCATAAACTGAATAACATACTTCATACGCTCGATTTTTTACGGATTTCTATTCACGATTTCACGCTCCGACTCGGCACGGCGGATCTCGGCGTCCTTCTTGTCACGGTAAGTGCGGCGCACCTGGCTACCGCCGAGCGACCAGGTGGCGGTGAGGCTGACAAGGCGGGAATGATAGTCGGCACGGACACGCTCGGTGAACCAGCTGTAGGTGCGGGTGGCGTGGCTGACGTGCTGGTGGAAGGGGTCGCGAGCCGTTAGCGACAGTTTCAGACGGTCGCCGGGCAGGGTATAGCGCAGCGACAGCGTCGTGCTGCCACAGGCATCGGTGTCGGTCATCTTCTCCAACTGGCGGAACCAGTGGTCGTAGCGCACATTGAACAACAGCGTCCGGCTGCGATTCAGGAACACGTCGGCAGAGAGGGCGACGGCCTTCCCCCACCCTTCCAAGTCGGGCATATTGGGGTTCAGGATGTCGTTCTCATTGCGGTCGAGGCCGGGCGCGACGGACTGGCCGTGATAATAATACAGGTTAGCCTCAGCGACAATGGAGAGTTGAGAGGTGACAGTTGAGAGTTGAGAGATTTTGGAGAGGAGGTTCGACAGCTGGTAGCGCAGGAAGAGGCCGCTCTGACTCTCACGGAGCCAGTTTTCCGGGCGGGTGGTCTGCGACTCGACCGTATACTGCTGGTCGTTGCCAATCAGGAAGCGGGTAACCCAGTCGGTCTGGTTCTTGCCATGGCGGTACCACAGATGGGCATAGAGTCCGCAGGCGTGACGCCAGATGAGACCGGCATAATCGGTGAGGCCGGGCGAGAGGCCGGGATTACCGGAGATGAGGTGCGTCATGGTCATATAGACAGGCACGCGGTTCAGGTCGTCGAAGTCCGGGCGGTCGATGGTGCGGCCCATCTGAAGGGAGAACTGGCCAGAGTTGACAGTTGAGAGCTGGCAGTTGAGAGTTGGGAGAAGGCGGCTGATGGTCTGGCGGGTCTTCTGCAACCGCTCGCCGTCAAGTTCCTCACCCCACAGCCAGGAGTGTTCCCAGTTCAGGCTGACGCTGGCCGACAGCTGCGGCAGTATCTGCTTGCGCAGCGAGAGGTAGGCGGCGGCGGTGCGCTCCTGATAGCTGTAGGAGTTGAAGAGGTGGGAGGTCTGCACGAGATTGGGACTGTCGGAGGCAGCGTCTGACGACTGTTCCTCGAACTTGTCGACAGTGTTGTCGATGTCGGTGTAGGACAATCCTGTCTCTATGGTAATTATTTCCCCTCCTGAGTAGGAGGGGCAGGGGTGGTCTGATCGATATATCGGCAGGCTGAAGTCGAGCTTCAGGGAGTGGATGCGGTAGTCGGTCTCGTGGCGGAAGGCGCTGAGCAGATGGTAGGGATCCTCCGAGGCGCCATAGTAGACGGGGATGTCGGCATGACCATCCATCACCGAACCGCGTTTGCCTGATTTATTGTAAAAATTATAAGTCAGGCTGATCTGTCTCTCCGCCTTTCCGAGCTGCCAGTCGCTATAGGCGGTCAGGCTGACCGTGTGCATCTTACCGATGGGTGACAGCGAGGAGACTGACGCCGTGGTGTACTCCTTGATATCCGGGCCGATACCGGCGAAGGGGGCATAGTTGATGCCGAACCGTAACAGGCCGTCGTCGGTCACACGATGGAGGCTCATGCTCTGGCGATAAGAGAGCATGGCACCCGTCTCCCATCCCCGTGTCGGCTGGAAGTGCAAAGTCAGGCCAGTGCCTAAGTCTTTGTTCTCCTTCTTTTCACGAATGTCGGAATATTTCTCAAACTCCAAGGGGCGTTGGTAGGTGGTTGTCAGGTCGGCCAACTCCTCCAAGCGTTTGCCATACAGTTCGAGCGAAGCGTCGAAGCCTTTGGTAGCGTAGCTGGCGGTGCCGCCGAGTTGCCAGTTCCAGTCATCGTTGGCAGCGAGCGTGCCGCTGAGGTCACCCCGCCAGCCGAGCGTCTGGTCACGGTTCAGCACAATATTGATATAGCCTCCGCCGGTATCTGTGCGATAGCGGCCAGACGGAACAGGGACTACCTCAATGCGCTCTATGTCCTCTGCCTGCAGCGACCACAACTTCCGCTGGACCGCCTCGGCATCACGATCCACCACACGGCCGTTGATCATCAGTCCGGCATGTCCGCGGCCCAGGATGCTCATCACGCCACCCGACATGCTGACCATCGGCACACGGCTCATCAGTTCCAGGGCGTTCTGCCCTCGGGCGAAAGAATCACGGGCCACGTAGTACTCCAGGCGATCCGTCTGCCAACGGATGACAGGGACGCTGCCGTGGACGGTCACCTGGCGCAGATAGTAGTCTTCCATCTGCATCCGGATGGTTCCCACGTGACGGACGGGCAGCAGGCGGTCGATGGTCTTGAAGCCCACACAACTGATACGTGCCCTGACCTGACTGGCCCTGCAGGGGATCACGAAATCACCGACCTCGTTACTCACCCCGCCGCCGATAAGGACGCAGTCCTTCCCCTCCTGAGTAGGCGATTGCGTCTTAATGGAGCAATCTTCTGCAGAGGTGGTCTGATCCGCCGCATTAAATAGGGCAATATTCGCGTATGCCACAGGATGCCCCGCAGCATCAACAAGCCGCCCGATGAGCTTCGTTTGTGACTTCTGCATACATTCGACGAAGATCTCCCGTCCCTGCATGATCACCCTGACAGGATAAAAGCCGCACACCTGCCGCACGGCATCGGGCAAGGGAACATCCTTACCAACGGTACAGCTGACGGTGAAGTCCTCCAACTCGTCGTAGACGAAAGAGACGTCGTACTGGGGCGATGACCGGTCGAGCTCAATCAAGGCTTCTGAGAGCGACGTGCCACGGAAGACGTGTTGCGCCCTTACTGAGCCCATCGAGAGCATCAGGATTGCTATGCAGAAAATCCTTCTCACTTTTCACTCCTCACTTTTCACTCCTCACTCCACGATAATCCTGTCGTTGGACAGCGTGAGGCGCACCTTATCGAAATGATTCAGCCGCTGCAGCAAGGAGTCCACGCATTCCATCTTGTTCCACTTGATGTAGAGACGCACACGACGAGTGTCCTCACGACGGTATTCTGTCTGGAGCCGGTAATAGGCCGACACCGTGGAGAGAATCTCCTGGAACTCCGCGTTTTGGAAGATATGGATGGAGTCTTCGGCCTCAGACGGCAGAGCCGAGGGCTGCGCTGTGGCTTCCGGAACGGCCGCCACGGATTCGGGCTCTGGCTGCTGACGGCCCTGCAGTAGTCTGACGGCAGCGTAGGAAACGGCCGACAGGACAATCACGGCCATGACGACAGCCGCCACCTTCCGAAGTGCCAGGGGTATCAAAGGGACTGTCCGATGATGCTCCTGACGGCTGACGATCCGCTGCCATTCGGCATCTATGGCCTCGTCACTCTCCTCAGGTCTCTCGGCGTATGCACTGGCGGCGTCACACATCAGTCGATAATACGCGGCGCACTCCTCGTCACGAAGCAGTTCCTCCAATTCCTCGTCGGTATACTGCTCAGGATGCTCCGTGGCATCGAGCACCCGGAAAAGCTTGTCTTCTTGGTCTGTCTTACTCATATTTCCTTCGCGTTAAAATGGTTATGCAGTTGGGATACGGCCTGTTGCAGATGCTGGTAGACGGTCTTTTTGCTGACGCCCAGCTCAGCCGCAATCTCCTGATATTTCAGATGCTTTTCGAACCGCAGCAGGAACACTTGCCGGGTCTGTTCCGGCAATTGCGTGTCCACATAGCGTCGAAGTTCCGCATAGCGCTGTGCCTCGCAGGTTTCGGAGATATAGAGGCTGTTGTCTATGGGGAGGAGCCGTTCTACTCGCTGGCGCACTTTCCGATGGACAAGAATGTCCACGCAACGGTTGCGGACGGAATTGACCAAATACCCCTCTGTCACACCATCCTTAGGCAGGTCATCCACCTGCATCAGTCGAGTAAAGACGTCACTGACGACATCCTTGCTCTCCTCGTCATCATGCAACAGTCTGTAGGCCATCTGCCTCAGCCGAGCATAATACTTGCGGAATAGCTGTTCGATCTCTGCTTGCTTCTGCATCCTATCTATATAACGGGCGAAGGCAGAAAAGTATACGCCAAAATGCGTTAAAAAAAGCAAATAAGGATGTAAGGCTCTTTATGACAAGCCCTCGCCTGCCAGACAGCAGACGAGGGCGGTTATCATCAGATATCTCTGAACGCTCTTAGAAGAAGAGGGTAGCACTGATTTTCCAGGAGCGCGATTTGGGCTTCAGCTCGTTGTTGTTGGCCTTGGCTTCGTTTACCGTAGACTCTAACTCACCCGTCTTAGAGATGCCGAGGTTGTAGGCGACACCCACTTCAAACTTCTTGCTAAGCATGATACCGGCGCCGAAGTTCCAGCCGAACATCGCCGTGTTGAAATCGAATGTTTCTTTGATTTTGTCAAAATTGAAATCAGAGCCGACGTTGAAGTCGAACTGCGGACCAGTGGCCACATAGAAACCGGTGGCCTCATTGAGCTTGAGGTTCACGCGGAGATCGATGGGCAGGATGATGGCCTGACGTTTGACGGTCTCATCGTTCACCTTGCTGTTGGACTGCTCATACATCAGGGCTCCCTGGACACCGAGGAACGGCAGGAAGTCGATCTTCAGCGTGGGACCAACGAAGAAGCCGACGCCAGACTCACACTTGACGGCATCATTGTCGATGCTCATCTTGGTAAAGTTTACACCACCCTTCACACCGAATTGGATGCCCTGGGCACTAGCGGGAGCGACGGCCATGAATGCCATCACAATCACAGCGCTGATAAATTTCATTGTTCTGTTCATAATGTGAAATTTAAATTTATAAAATTAGGTATATTAGTTCACTTGTTACGGATCACGCCTCTGTTCAGGTCGAAATAGTTGGCGGGATTCCGGGGCTTGCCGTCGACACGTGTCTCGAAGTGCAGATGGGGCGTCGTGGCGCGACCGGTCTGGCCAACGAGGCCAATCACCTGGCCGGCCTTCACCCGCTGGCCTTTCTTCACCATATTCTTGGAATTATGGGCGTAATAGGTCTCGAGACCGTTGGCATGCTGGATGCGTATCAGGTTGCCGTAGCCGTGGAACTTGCCAGAGAAGACCACCTCACCGGCGAACGCGGCGTAGATCTTATCCTTGTTCTTGGTCTTCAGGTCGGCTCCCGTATGCTGCCTGCCGCCACGCTGACCGTAAGGACTGATGACCTTCGCGCCGGGCAGTGGGAAGTGCCAGCCTTGAGCATCGGAAGAGACGGTCGAAGTCGGTGACGTCGGATAGTTGCGATGGGAGCAGCCGACCAGCAGCACGGCCAACAGCAATAAAGGAATATATTTCTTGTATAGTGTCATATTTATAGAATTTTGACACAAAGATATGATTTTTTCTTAACACCTACAAGAAAAGATATGCTATTTATAAGAATTTAACATATCCACCATCACTTTCTTGCCATTCAGGATATAAATGCCCCTCTTAGAGGGTGCGCCATTGAGCCGACGGCCATAGAGGTCGAAATAGTGACGATCTGCGGATTTGCCGTTTTCGAGCGGGCTGTTGCGACTGAGCCGGACAGGCCGGATGGCTGTGATGCCGTGGACGGCCTCTTCCATCCAGGGCTTGCGGGTGCCGAACCACTCCATGGCCTCAGCGATGAAATCGTCGGAAAGGGGCAGGGTATACATCTCGCTGGCCCAACGGTCGTTGTTCAGAATGATTGAGGTATCGACGGACTGGCGGAGGGGAGACGAGAGGTAGTCGGAGAGGTACTGGCGGATGCCGTCGAAGACCGAGTCTTTCACCTCGTCCCAGAGGGCGATATAGCGCTTGGCATAGGTGCTGTCGGCACTATGGAGCATGCCGCCGAAGTAATAACGGTCGTGGAGTTCGTCCCACCCCTGGCTCTGCATGATCACGTCGAAATCCCAGAGGCATCCCATGCGGAGCAGGGTGGTGTCGCTGTCGTCGTATTTCGTGATATACATATTGGATCCTGCCCCGTCCTTATTGCCGAGGATGTCGTGGGCCAGCATCCAGCGGGCGAAGGATTCGACATCGACGTGCTGGAGATAGGTGCTGTCTGGCAGGGATGCCTCGGCTGCAGACAGCACTTGCTGGATACTGTCGAGCCGGCCCGGCGTGATGTCTTTCGCGTCAGGATATTTAAAGGTATAGTTTAAGGGCTCTACGAAATCGGCCTCGGCATATACCTCTTCTTTCCACCAGTAGGCATCCAGTTCGGTGACGAACCCCGATTCGGCCACGTCGAGGCGGCAGGCGGGATTGCGCTCCACCGACTCCATCAGCATATAGAGGCCGCGGAAGTCATCGTTGAAGACGAGGTTGACAAAACGGAAGCGAGGCGTCCAGTCCATCTCCATCAGTTCGCTCACCTTCAGCCCGATCAGATAGTTCAGCTCAAAGAAAGGAATGAGCAGCCAGTTGCGGTCAGCATAGCTGCTGTCACCAATGCCGAGCATTTCGGCAGGCTGCTGCAACTTGATCTTATAGGGTTTCTTCGGGCGACGGGCAGACCAGTTGCCGCGCACCTTCACGGTCATGCCGCTGACGGATTTCTCGTAGTCGCCGCTGTCAAAGAGGATGCCGGTGGTGTCTCTCACGACCACACGGCCGGGCACTTTGACGGCATTGCGAATGCTGCCACCCAGGCATCCCTCGGGCGGATCGGCAATCTCGTAGGTGGGTTCCTCTTCATCGACGGTCGTCACCTCCACTACGGGAATTCCAATAGCGAGCAGACGGTCTACAAGCGGGAGGGAGTCATTCTCGCCTTCAGCCTGTATGGAGCACCCAAAAACGAGCAATAAACACCATAAAAACTGTTTCATGGCCGCAAAGGTAAGCAAATTTTGAAGAAAAAAGCAAAAAAGTTGCACAAAAATGCCAAAATGAGCAATTTTTGTAGTACCTTTGCACGCTCAAACGGGCTCACAAAAAAAATAATCTGCCCGATATAATAAAAACGTATTATATACGTTTATAAAGAAAAAACCATCGGATGGCTATTAAATTAATGTATATAGCGAATGAGCCGAGAATTGCTCAAATCGCGGAAAAGAATGGTGTGGACCGGATTTTTGTGGATCTGGAAATCCGTGGCAAGGCCGAGAGGCAGGGTCATGTGGATTCCGTCAAGTCGCACCATTGCCTCAATGATATCAGCAATATCAAGAACACCTTGACCACATCTGAATTATTGGTGCGGTCGAATGCCATTTACCCTAACAGCAAGAACGAGATTGAGGAGATCGTCAGCCGTGGCGCTGACGTTGTCATGCTGCCTATGTGGACTTCCGTGGACGACGTAAAGAAGTTCAGGGACTATATCAACGGCCGGGCCAAGGTGATGCTGTTGTTAGAGACCGTTCCTGCAGAGAGAGTCATCGACGAGGTACTGGAGCTGGACGGCATCGACGAGGTGCTCATCGGACTGAACGACCTGCACCTGCAATACCACCTGAAGTTCATGTTTGAACTTCTGACCAACGGCAAGGTGGACGAGATCATGGGCAAGCTGAAGGCCAAGGGGAAATTCTGCGGATTCGGCGGCATCGCCCGTCTGAACGAGGGCATGATCTCCGGAAAGAGGATCCTGACAGAGCACTACCGCCTGCATTCGGACATGGCCATCCTGAGCCGCAGTTTCTGTGACACGTCGAAGATCAAGGACATTGACAAGATAGAAGCCATCTTCTGTGAAGGCGTGCAGGAAATCAGGCAGTACGAGACGTTCCTATCATCCCAGTCAAAAGAGTTCTTTGAGGAAAACCACCAAGTAGTCATTGAGAAGGTGAACGAAATCGTGGGAAGTGGGAAGTGAAAAGTGAAGAATGGAATGGAGTTGAACATCAGCCAGCTACGGGAGATCGAGCGTGAACAAGAAGGCTCTTTTTACCTGCTTGACACCCAGCAGTTCGTTCAGAACTTCAACGAATTACTTGCCGCTTTCCGCCATTTTTACCCCGACACACAGATTGCATACTCCTATAAGACCAACTATACACCCCGCATCTGCCAACTCGTAGACCAGTTGGGAGGCTATGCCGAGGTGGTTTCTGACATGGAGTATGAGATCGCCCGCCGACTCGGCATCAGCACCAGCAAGGTGCATTTCAACGGCCCATACAAGAACAGTGCGGCCGTCAAGGAGATCATCCTTGGCGGAGGCATCGTGAACCTTGACGACTATATCGAGGTGCCCGCCATCCTCGAACTGGCGAAATCGCATCCGGAGAAACAAATCCAGATTGGGATACGCTGTAATTTCAAGATCAACGACCGCACGACGTCCCGATTCGGCTTTGACGTGACCAAACAGGCGTTTCAGGAGATGCTCCAGACGCTGAGAGCAGCCGGAAACATCACCATTGCCGGCATCCAGTGCCATTTCGCCTCCAGAAGCCTTGACACCTGGCAGCCCAGGGCCAACGGGCTCTGCAAGCTGGTGGATGACGTCTGTGACGAGACGCCAGACCATATTGACCTTGGCGGAGGTATGTACGGGAAGATGAAGGACTCGTTGAAGATGCAGTTCAACACCCGCATACCGACCTATGAAGAGTATGCCCAGAAGGCTGCTGCGTTCATCGCCGACCATTTCCAGAATGCCAAGAAGCGCCCTACCCTGTTCATTGAGCCCGGCAGCGCACTGGTGGGCGACGTGATGCGGTTTGCCGCCCCCGTGGTCAGCATCAAGGACATCAGGGGAAAGGCCTTCGCCACCTTGCTGGGCAGTGTCTATAACATCAATCCCACCCTCAACAGGAAGAATCCGCCTATTACCGTCTATAGCGACGCCCTGTCTGCCAGGACAGAATATGAGAATCTGGATTTTGGCGGCTATACCTGCATTGAAAGCGACTATCTCTACAAAGGATATAACGGGCCGCTGGCTGTCGGCGACATCGTCGTCTTCGAGAATGTCGGCTCCTACTCCGTGGTGTTGAAACCCCCTTTCATCCTGCCGAACTTCCCCATCATCGAATGGGACAACGGCCATACCAGCGTGGTGAAGAGAAAAGAATCGTTTGATGATCTTTTCCATACGTACAAATTTGATTTTTAATGGCGTATGTGGTGGACAGCATTGAATAACGTCATCAAACGGG
>JAEEPF010000274.1 GCA_016284635.1 Prevotella sp. | reverse complement strand
TGGAATCATGAATTTAGAGGTAAGGGGCAAGAGGTGAGAGGTAAGAGATTAGATCCAGAGGTTGGAATAGGACTGTATGGTCGTATGTCATCGAAGCGTTATTATCAGATTGATGGTGACGGTAAAGGCTACCAGATATGGCGTTTGACAGGGCGTTTTAGTTTTACGCCGAAACTATTCTCTCACCACTCACCTCTTACCTCTCACCTCTTTACTATTGAGGCCGGCATCGACAATATCTTCGATTACGTAGACCGCACCTATCACGGTCTGCACCTCGGAACGACGACTCCGGGCCGCACCGTCTATGGTACGCTGACCATCCGTTTCGCACAAGGTAAGAAACTCAAATTCTCAAATAACAATAAGTTTAACTCTAAAACAAGTAACAATGAAGAAGATTAAGAATTTTGTGTTGGCATTCGCAGCTGTTTGCCTAACCGCTGGACTTGCTTCCTGCAGTAAAGACGAGAAGATCGTCGAGAAGCCCGTAGAGGTGATTGTCGAGAAGACCGATACCGTTAAGGTAGAGGTGCCCGTTGAAGTGCCTCAGGACAACAACTGGTCTCGCTATCAGGCCATCGTCACGGATGATGTGAAGAGTCAAAAGAAGCATGACAAGGCGATCCTCCTTGTGGCCTTCGGTTCTACCTGGGAGCAGGCTTATGATGCCTTCGACTCCACGATTGATGCTTACAAGGCTGCTTTCGGCGACTATGATGTCTTCCTGAGCTACTCTTCAGCCATCTGTATCAACCGTGCTGCTGCCGGTGAGAACACCGATCCCCGTTTCTACTACGCACCTCCCTTCTGGCTCAATGCCTTTGCCGATAAGGATGTGCAGTACGATGAGATTGTGGTTCAGTCGCTGCAGGTGATCCCTGGTGAGGAATATACCCGTGTAATCAACTACATCAAGGACTTCGCCAACAATGCCAACGGCGACCTCGACGATGAGTATCTGGCAAATGTAGAGATCAGGCTCGGTGTGCCCCTGCTGCAAGATGCCGAGGAGGACGTTGCCCTGGTGGCCAAGGAGCTGAACGCACTTTACAGCGACAAAGCAGCTGAGGGTGTGGTTGCCTTCATGGGGCATGGTAACCCCGACTCTTACGACACCTATAAGGCCAATGTGCGCTATACCCAGCTTGAAGAGGCTCTCCAGACCTACAGCAAGAACTATTTCGTAGGAACCGTGGATATGATGAACAATTTCAAGACCCACGTCTGGGCTCGTATGACTGCCAATGGCATCAACAATGGTAAGGTGTATCTCCACCCGCTGATGTCTATAGATGGTGATCATGGTCACAACGATATGGCAGGTGATGATGACGAGAACTGGAATGGTGAAAAGTTCACGCCGAATGAGGAGGGTGAGGTAGAGGATACCTCTTGGAAGATGTACTTCCAACACCTGGGCTATGAGTGCAACGATGATACCGTATTGCCCTTCGGTCTGCTTGAACTGCCTACCGTTCGCCAGGTATGGATGAACCACACGCAGGATGCTATCGACGGTGAGCCGCTTGACTACTACCACTCGAAAAATCCTGAATAAGAATTCTCTTTGTTCCATGAATAAAACACTTATCATGTTGATGGCAGCGCTCCTTCCGGGGAGTGCTGCTTTCTCCCAAATCCACAAGATGGAGCGCGCTGACTCCGCTGTGGTAAGCCACACCTATAATCTGAACCCGGTGGTCGTGACTGGTTCTGGTCACCACCAGCGTCTGAAAAGCACAGCCACTCCTGTTCACGTACTCTCTGCACAGGAGATCCGCGAACACGGTATTACCAATTTCGGCGACGCCCTGACTCGAATGATGCCCCAAGTGTCGATGGCTCCCAACTCTATGGGAACCTTCTTGCGTCTGAACGGACTAGGCAATAAATACATCCTCATCCTGATTAACGGGCAGAAACTCTCGGGCGACATCTCCAACAACGTCGACCTTTCGCGTATCAATATGTCACGAGTCAAGCGTATCGAGATACTTGATGGTGCAGCCTCCTCGCTTTATGGCTCTGATGCGATTGCGGGTGTCATCAATATCATTACGGATCAGCCCACGCAGAATCTTATCAGCGTCACCAGCGATACCAGAGTCTCTGGGCAAGGACAATTCACAGAGTCCGTCAATCTTGACATCTATAGCAAAGGCTTCGGCTCTTACACCTCGTTCACCCACGATCGAGCCGACAGTTATCAGAACAACAACTTGGAATACGTTTCCACTAAAGTTGCGTCGGATTTGCAATCCGACGCCAAGACCCAACAAACGATCGCCCCTCTGTTTACGGGCTATCGTTCCAACATCATCGGACAGAAATTCACCTATGCCCCCAATCAGCATCTGGCGCTCAATGCGGGCTTAGACTATTCATACAAGATCACAGACCGTCCCGACACCCGTGACGATATCACAGGCGGCACCGACTACGAGATGCGCTACAAAGGCTTCCGCTGGAATCTGGGTGGCATCTACAAGTTTACCGCCAAAAACTCTCTGCAAGCCAACTTCACCGTCGATCGCTTCCGCTATGGCAAGGAGTACGATGTCGCGACGAAGACCAATGCCATCGGCGACTATGTGCAGTCGAAGAAACAACGCACGATGGAGGGGGAACTGAAGGCCATC
>JAEEPF010000091.1 GCA_016284635.1 Prevotella sp. | reverse complement strand
CACAGCCGACAAGGTGGCTCAGGGAGAGTTTGACACCCTGCTGCCGACTGTCAAGCATCGGGATGAGATATGCCAGTTGCGTGACTCCTTCGAGAATATGCAGCACTCGCTGACCGAATATATTGAGAACTTGAAGCAGACCACCTCGGCAAAGGCTACGATAGAGAATGAGCTGAAGATAGCCCACGGCATTCAGATGAGCATGCTGCCTAAGACCTATCCAGCCTTCCCAAGCCGTAACGATATTGACATCTTCGGACAGGTGACGCCGGCCAAGGCTGTAGGCGGAGATCTCTACGACTTCTTCATCCGTGACGAGAAACTGTACTTTTGCATTGGAGACGTATCGGGCAAGGGTGTTCCTGCATCGCTCGTGATGGCGGTCACCAGATCACTGTTCCGCAATATCGCAGCCCACACCACGGAGCCGCAAAAGATGGTGATGGGCATCAACGAATCGCTGGGCGACAACAACGAGACCAGTATGTTCGTTACCCTTTTCGTGGGTGTGATCGATTTGGCAACGGGTAGCCTGGACTACTGCAATGCCGGCCACGACCAGCCGCTGCTGCTGACGGACGGTGAGGTCAGTCTGTTGCCATGCGACCCCAATATCCCAGCAGGTGTGATGCCAGGATGGGAATACACCTGTCAGCAGGTACAACTGAAACGCGGCACCACCATCTTCCTCTATACCGACGGTCTGAACGAGGCTGAGGACATCAACCACCAGCAGTTTGAAATGGATCGTGTGATGGAGACGGCCAAGGTCGCTGGCAACAGTCCGCAGGAACTCATCGCAGCCATGAGCGCCGCCGTCGCACAGTTCGTGGGGGAGGCTGAGCAGAGCGACGATCTCACCATGTTCGCCATTCAGAAGAAGTAGGGGGCCGTATTTGTAGTTTATAGTTTAGAGTTCATAGTTTAGAGTTGTTTACGGTTATGGACATGTATACAGAAGGATATATAGTAGCAAGAGTTTTTTTTATCAGTCTCTGTCTTTTGGTTATCGCCATATCGACATGCATTCCCATGTATGGTTATTGTCGCAGACGGTGGAAGGGCGCTGCCATAGGCTGTCTGATGCAGCCCGTTGTCTGTTTGGTGGTTATAGGTGTTGTTACCGGTGGCGTCCTCCTCTATAAACTGGTAAGTTACGAAATGGAGGTGAAATCGGCTATGGTGACGGTCAAGTCCATAGAACAGGACGTCAATGGCACAGACACGCTGACCTGGTATCTGAATGCCAATGAAGAGTGTATTCTGGATTCTGAAAAGAAAAGTGGCCGTTTCGACGTTATCCGCCTCGACTCTTTGGACACAGGTGTGTGTGTGGAGGATAGGATTGTGGTTCGTTTCGACCTCAAGAACCAGAAGGCCACTGCCACCGACTATGACCTGCCGGCTGAGGTAGTCGATGTGAACTGGGACAAGGTCAGGGACTACTTCGAGAAATAGTTGTGAATAATGTTACGATGATATGACAAACGGTATTTATACGATTCTGCTGCTCATCATGAGCAATGTGTTTATGACCTTCGCCTGGTATGGGCATCTGCGCCTGCAGCAGTCAGGCGTATCTACCAATTGGCCGCTATACCTTGTGATCGCCTTTTCGTGGATGATCGCTTTTTTCGAGTATTGCTGTCAGGTGCCAGCCAATCGTCTCGGCTTTGTGGACAATGGCGGACCGTTCAACCTCGTACAGCTGAAGGTCATTCAGGAGTGTATCTCACTGGTGGTGTTTGCTGTGATAGCAAACTTCATCTTCCAGCATGAACAGTTACACTGGAACCATGCTGCTGCTGCCCTCTGTCTGGTGGCAGCCGTCTACTTCGTATTCATGAAACCGTGATATAATCAGGGATTATTTTCCAGTTTCCCCAGGCAGTAGCTACGGACATCGGCCCAGTGGTAATAGGGTGCGCAGTCGGTAGCGATAGGCAGTGTGGCTTCCTGTTCATTCAGGAGCACCTTCATGAGCACATCCTTGTCTCTCGGGCTGCTGCGGTAGAAGATAAACTGCAGGTTTGCAGCCATGGGGAAAACACTGGAACACCACCAACCTTTCTCTTCGAGTTCATCAAAGTTGTCAGTAGCCAGATCGAAGCCATTGATGCCCATCAGACAGACCAGTGGCAGCAGTACCGTATCGTGGCCGAATCGCAACTGGGCGCCTGGCTTGTCGAGCCTGATACAGCTGTCGGCATCGGCAATGAGCTGTCGCAGGAGAAATCTCTGACTGGTGGGCTGCTTGCCGCCATTGAGTTTGCAGGCACCGTGCTGGATATACCAGAGCACATTGTCGATCTGCCACATCTGGTATAACTCGTCGGTCTCGAAGAGATCCTTCAAGTAGGTGTTCCTATAGAGGTGAGTGTTCTGCTGGAAGAGTCCCATCTTCATCAGGTAGTAGTTGAACTTCTCATCGTCGACAATCTCCTTGACGATATCGGGATTCTTGAAGATGAGCTCCATCAGTCGGCTGTTGCCCAGTCGGCTGGAGATATAGGCGTCGTAGGCTTTCTTGGCCTCAGGAGTCATATAGTTCTTGCGCAGTTTACGGTCCTGGTGGTTCATGTACCACTGGTTGCGCTGCGATGCCACCATGGTGATGCGCAGTTTGGGATTTACTTGTTTCATTTCAGTCATAGCGACACCCATCGACTCGATGCATCGGGGTACGATGGTGCTGACACAACTGACGCGCGCATCGTCGCGGAAAACCTCTGGAAAGCGTTCCAGCATTCTTCGGGCTATCTTGCGGTGCTGGGTCTTGCCATAGCTTGTGAGTTCTCCCCAGCGTCTCTCCGTGTCGGCCATGATGAGTTTCATCTCATCGAATACGCGCTCACCTGTGGGTGTCAGTTCATTGACACTGTCGGCATGGGCAATCATCTTGAAAGGGATGTCATAGCCACTACGGCTGCTGATGTAGCGCGACCCATGACGGCCATAATGCGAGATGTAGAAAGGCTTCTTGCCTTTGGGCGACGGCGTCAGGTTGTTGGGTATGCTGTCTGGATAGGTATTATAGTTGCATGAGGCATAGACAGGCTTTTGGATGATCAGATCCCTCACAGTCTGGGCGTATGCTGGTGAGAAGGTGAGAAGGAAAAATAGCGTATATATTGTTTTTTTCATACTTTCAATATTATTTCATCGCCTCTTTATTCAGTCGGATATTCTCGTAGCGGTAGAGTTTGCGCAGGTAGTAGCGCTTCACATCCTCCCAGTGGTAGTAGGGGGCACAGTCGCTCTCGATAGGCAGGCGGGCCTCCTCCCCGTTCAGCAATACCTTCACAAGCACATCGGGGTCGCCCACTTCACTACGGTAGTGGATCATCATGATGCTGCCACCAATGGGAGCAATGCGATAGGTTATCCAGCCCATGTCGCCAAGGGCGTCGAGATTGTCGGTCTGAAGGCCACAGTCGTTGAGTTCCATCAGGCAGGCCAGTGCCATCACGACACTCTCGTTGGTGAAACGCAGGTGAACGACGGGGTTGGGGCGCCTCTGTATACTATCGCCCATGTGGATCATGTTTCTGAGGGTGGAGCGTTGCATGAAAGGCTGAGTACCACCGTTCAGCTTGCATGCACCGTATTGAATATAGTATTTGGCATTCAGTTTCTTCCAGTGGCTCTGTATCTCGGTAGGCGTGAAGAGGTCGTAGAGTGTCACGGAGCCAGCGAGGTCGGTGTGCTGGATACTGCCTGCGAGGACGATGAGTTGACGGCTAAGCACCTCAGGATCGGTCTGCTCAATCAGGAAATTCTGATCGGTGAAGAGCGACTCCATCAATCGGGCATTACCCGTGTTGAGTGCCAGGAAACGGTTATAGTGGGCCAGTGTCAGCGAGTCCCAGCGCATGGCTTCGAGCACTTTGTCTTGAGGATCCATGAACCTGTCCTCCCTATGTGAGGCCGTATTCCTTAACTGCGCAGGCTGTACCATCGACGATAGCTGCACCATGGCCTCCTCGAGCGATAGCAGACAGTTGTTCTGCACGATACTGCGACAACTATAATAACCATTTGGCGTAAACATGTCAGGGAAGCGCTGTACCATCTGGCGAGTCAGTTCACGAATCTGTTGGGCACCCTTCGTCGTCAGTTCCCCGATACGGTCCTTGGAATCGCGACACAACAGGTCAAGGCGCAACTTCACCTCCTGTCCCAGCTTCGTCAGCTTGCCTAAGCTGTCGGCTTTGGCAAATACGGCGTAGGGCTCCTTGTAGATGGATTCTATCTCGCGATAATACGAGCCTGGACAGCCGTAGTGGTTGATGTAGAAAGGTTTCTTTCCCATAGGGGCAGGCGTATCCTTTGGCATTTTGCCAATGAGGAGGGCGTAGAAGCTGCCTGCCGCACGGTTGGGGTCTGCCATCAGTTCTTCGGCTACGGTCTGCCCTGATGCCGTCATGGTGCTCATCAGCAGCATACCGACTACGAAAATCCGTGCAAGTCTTTGTACATTGAATAAGCTTAATGGTCTCATACATTTAGGAATTGAGCGACAAAGATACTCATTTTTTCTACAAGATAGGTGAAACTTCCTGTTGAATTTAAATAAATTAACTTTTTCCGTCGCTCCTACATCATAACATTATTTATCTTTAATAATGTCGAATTAATTTGGTAGAACAATTATAATGTGTTATCTTTGCATCCCAAATGATAGACAGACTGACGATAGATAAGATCATGGACGCCACGAACATTGTCGACGTGGTGGGGGAGTTCGTGACGCTGCGGAAGGCAGGCGTGAACTATAAGGGCCTGTGTCCGTTCCACGACGATAAGACCCCGTCGTTCATGGTGTCGCCGTCGAAGCAGATCTGTAAGTGTTTCGCCTGTGGCGAGGGTGGCACCGCCATCAACTTCCTCATGAAGCACGAACAGATCACCTATCCCGAGGCCCTGCGCTGGCTGGCGAAGAAATACAATATAGAGATACAGGAGAAGGAACTGACTGACGAGGAGAAACAGCAGCAGAGTGACCGTGAGTCGATGTTCATCGTCAATGAGTGGGCGATGAAATACTTCGAGGATATCCTGAAGAACGATCCCGACGGCATCGCCATCGGCAAACAGTATTTCCGTAGTCGTGGCATCCGCGACGATATCATCGCGAAGTTCAACCTCGGCTTCGCCCTGCCTAAACGTGATGCCCTGGCCACCGCCGCCCAGAAGGCGGGATACAAGGCGGAGTACCTCATCAAAACAGGACTTTGTATTTCGAGGAATGAGGAGGGAGGAGTGAGGAGTGAGGATACTCCTGCTGCAGACATTTCTCACTCCACACTCCACACTCCACACTCCACGTTAAGAGACCGTTACGCTGGTCGCGTAATCTTCCCCTGGCTGAACGTCAGCGGCAAGGTGGTGGCCTTCGGAGGACGATTGCTGGACTCCAGGACGAAGGGCGTGCAACAGAAATACGTGAACTCTCCTGACTCGGAGATCTATCATAAGGAACGCGAGCTCTATGGTCTCTTCCAGGCGAAGAAGGCCATCGCGAAGGAGGATCGTGTCTATATGGTGGAGGGCTATACCGATGTGATAGCCATGCACCAGTGCGGCCTCGAGAATGTCGTCGCCAACTCGGGTACGGCCCTTTCCGTGCATCAGATCAAACTGTTGCGTCGCTTCACGCAGAATATCACATTGTTATATGATGGTGATGAGGCGGGTATCCATGCCGCCATGCGAGGTACGGACATGCTGTTGGCAGAGGGCATGAACATCAAGGTGCTATTGCTGCCTGACGGCGATGACCCGGACTCGTTCTCGAAGAAACATTCCGCCCAGGAGTTCAAGGACTATATCGAGAAGAATGCTACGGACTTTATTTCCTTCAAGACCCGTCTGACGGTGGAGAACGTGACTGATCCCGTGAAGCGCTCCGAGGCCATCGGCGGCATTGTGAAGAGCATCTCCGTCATACCAGACCAGATTCTGCGCTCCACCTACCTCAGCGAACTCTCCCAGCGCCTGGGCATCAAGGAGCAGACACTGCTTAACTCGATGAACGGGATGATCAGTAAGGACATTGAGGAGAAGGCTAAGGAACGAGAGAGGGAAAAATCGAGGAATGAGGAAGGAGGAATGAGGAATGAGAATACCTCGGAGGCAGAAAATCATCCGCAGAGTAATCTCATTCCACATTCCACATTCCACATTCCACAAAACAACTCTCCTGAAGCCCAAATCGAACGCCTCCTTGTGCAGGCGATTGTCCGCGACGGCGAGAAGGTCATCTACGAGGGCATCGAAACGGAAGACGGGCAGACCATCAACCTGACGGTGGCGCAGTATATCGCCTATGACCTGGGACTAGACGGTCTGTCGTTCCACGACGACCGTTATAATCAGATCCTCTCCGAGGCGGCTGCCCATGGCGGGGAGGAGGGCTTCAAGGCAGAGGAATATTTCAAGCGCCATCCGGATATCGCCATCAGTTCGCTGGCAGCAGACTTGGCCATCGACCGTCATCAGCTGACACCAGGCTTCCAGCCCAAGGAACGGGAGGGTGGGCTTCGTCAGCGAGTGCTCCATCTCGTGCTTGACTTCCGGATGGACATTATCGAGAAACGGCTCAAGGAGATTCAGGCCCAGTTGAAAACCGTTGGCAGCGACATGGAACGGATGAAACAGCTGTTGGAGGAGTTCCGCGACACCCAGCAGATCCGCGACGCCCTCGCCCGCCAGCTCGGCAATGACGTCATCAGGTAATCATAAAGCTCAAAGTTCAAAGCTCAAAGTTCAAAGTCAATGAGTTGGAACGTTATATTTGTCATCGTCTCGCAGTTGATCGCCATCCTGGCTATCATCCACGTGGTGCTCGACAACCGCCAGCCCGCCAAGACCCTTGCCTGGGCGCTGGTGATCTGGTTCGTGCCGGTGGCAGGTGTCGTGTTCTACCTCTTCTTCGGCATCAACACCCGCAAGGAGCGCTATGTCAGCGAACGGAGCATGAACCAGTTGACGAAACGCTCCATGCTGGAGTTCGTCGAACAGCAGAACCTCCGTCTGCCTGAGAAGCAGAAACCGCTCATCGACCTCTTCATCAACCAGAACCTCGCCCTGCCTTTCAAAGATAATAAGGTGGACATCTATACCGACGGCTATCAGTTCTTCCCGGCCTTGTTGCAGGAGATCAGCAAGGCCCGCAGTCATATCCATGTGGATATGTATATCTTTGCCGACGATGCCCTGGGAACGCTGATTGCCGATGCGCTCATCGCCAAGGCCCGTGAAGGGGTGGAGATACGAGTGATCTACGACGATGTGGGCTGCTGGAATGTCAAACGCCAGTTCTTTGAGCGGATGCGTGAGGAGGGCATCGAGGTGGTGGCGTTCATGCCTGTGCACTTCCCGTCGTTTACGAGTAAGGTGAACTACCGTAACCACCGTAAGATTATCGTCGTCGACGGTCTGGTGGGCTTCATCGGCGGTATGAACTTCGCCCTGCGCTATGTGAAAGGTTCGAAGGGACAGCCTTGGCGCGATACGATGCTCAAGGTGACGGGTGGTGCCGTCAATGCCCTGCAACGGGCGTTCCTCGTTGACTGGTATTTCGTTGACCGTACCCTGCTCTCCGACCGTAAGTTCTATCCGCAGCATGCTTCCGAAGCGGACGAACAGATCGCCAACAACTGTCTCATTCAGGTGGTCACCAGTGGTCCTGTCACGCCTTATCCGGAGATCATGCAGGGCTTCGTGCGCATCATTACGGGTGCCCGTCGTTACCTCTATCTTGAGACGCCTTATTTCCTGCCCAACGATCCTGTGCTCTTCGCCTTGAAGACGGTGGCGCTGGCAGGTGTCGACGTGCGTGTGCTCTGTCCCCGTCACAGCGATGCCCGTTTTGTGGAGTGGGCCAGCCGCAGTTATTTGCGTGAGGTGGCAGAGGCTGGTGTGAAGGTGAGCTTGTATCAGTCAGGGTTCCTCCATTCGAAGGTGATGGTGTGCGACGATGCTGTCAGCACCTGTGGTTCCACGAACCTCGACTTCCGCAGTTTCGAGAACAATTTCGAAGCCAATGCTTTCTTCTACGACGAGGGGGTGGCACTCCGAATGAAGAAAGTGTTCCTCGACGACGAGCGACAGTCCGTGGCACTGACAGACCTGCCGGAACGCATGCGTGCCAGCTTCTTCATCCGTCTGTGGGAGAGCATCACTCGTCTGATGGCCCCGTTGTTCTGAAAATCGAGAAATTCACGCTTCCATAACAGCGATGCTCCACGAAGTGTGGATCATCCGAGAAGTCGTTGTCCTTGCCATGCTCGAAGACGAAGATGCCGTCGTCTTTCAACAGCCTCCGTTCAAAGATGAGGCTGGGGATCGTCGGCAGTTCCTTCAGGGCGTAAGGCGGATCTGCGAAGATAAAGTCAAACTGCTGCTTGCACGATTTGATATAACGGAACACATCGCCTCGGAGCGGCAGACAATTTGGCATCGGATTAACACGGACTATCTCGGACTGTCCATTATTGGAACCGTCTCTCTGCGACATCTCGGACTGTCCGTTATTGTCCGTGTTAGTCCGTTGCTTATTTAAAAGTTTTCCGATGCAGTCGCAGATGAAACGGTGATGGTCACGGTCGAGTTCGACGCTGACCACGCGGCTGCAACCGCGTGAGAGCAGTTCGAGGGTGATGCTGCCTGTGCCTGAGAAGAGATCCAGTGCCTCGGCTCCCTCGAAGTCGATATACTGCGTCAGCACGTTGAAGATATTCTCCTTGGCGAAGTCCGTCGTAGGCCTCGCCTTGAAACTCCGTGGAATATCGAAGTGCCGTCCCTTATATTTCCCAGTGATAATGCGCATGCAAATCGTAAATTGTAAATCCGTAAATCGTAAATCTCAACGTCCTTTTACGATGAGCGTCATAAGATCATACGGCATTCCCTTCACCTTCGTAGCGGGTGCCTGGTTGAATTCGACAGCGGGATTGCTGTGATACACCTTCTGCAGATACATCTTCAACTCCTTCATGAGTTCTTCCTCTTCAGGCACCTCACCTGACAGATGCAACTCGTCGTGGAGCACGTCCATCCGCAACTGTTTCCAGACGTAGATGATGAAATAGAGGGCATCCTGTGCATGGGTTACCTCGAAGGTGTTGCAGAACTTGAAACGGTTCTGCTGGAAAGCAAACAAGCAGAGCTGACGACCACCCAGGAACGAGGTGTAGAGCTTATTGAAATGGCCCGTGAAGCTGCGCTGGTGCATATGGCGCCAGACGGGTGTCAGGGCATGGATGAACTGCACATCGGCATAGCGGTCGTTGATCACGACATACAGGTCTTTGTTGATGGGGAAGAGGCAGACGGCCTTCAGGTCGGGCAGCACGTTGAAGAGTATCTTCCTCGGCTCCTGACTTGGGGCGAAGGTGTAGGTATAGAGGTCATTGATGTCCTCCTCCTCAAACTGTTCGGTGGGCACGAGCATCGACGGGGTGTCGAGCACCACCTGCACCCGCTTCACGTCTGCCGACGGCAGGGTGGCAGTCTTCAGGGCCTCCCTGAGGTTGGCTGCCATCGAGATGCCGCCTTTCACCACGTAGGGCTCATAGCGGAGTGGCTGTTCCTTATCAGCAGGGTCGGGTAGGGTGAACGAGAGGGTGTTCCTCCCGATGCGCATGATCAGTTTCCTGTTTTGTATCTCTTCCATCTCTCAACTGTCAACTCTCACCTGACCACGCTGGCGATGCACAGGGCGAGCAGACCGAGTGCCACGAGTGCCAGGATGATGTTGGTAATCTTGTCTGATTTCTGCATTTGGCTGCAAAGGTACAAAAAAATGTCCACAAAGGACACAAAGTACACAAAAACTTTTTTAAATTCGTGTCCTTTGTGAATAAAAAATACTATCTTTGCAGTCGAAATGATACAGGACGAACTCAAATACCGCATCCTTCAGGCGCTGGGATTGACGCCTACGACGGAGCAGGAACACGCCATCGACGTGTTCACGCAGTTCATGACTGACCGTTCGGAACAGGTGGTGATGATCCTCCGTGGTTCGGCAGGTACGGGTAAGACCACCCTTGCCGGAGCCATCGTCAAGGCATTGGCGGCGCTGAAGCAGAAGCTCATCCTGCTGGCTCCGACGGGTCGTGCCGCAAAGGTCTTCTCGCTCTATGCCGGCCATCCCGCCTACACCATCCATCGGCGTATCTACCGTCAGAAGACCGCTGGCGATCTCTCGTCCTTCAATCTGAACAACAACCTGAATCGCGACACCTTATTTATAATAGATGAGGCCTCCATGATCTCCAATGACCTATTAGGTAATCATAATTCTCAATTCTCAACTCTCAATTCTCAATTCGGAAGCGGTTGTCTGCTTGACGATCTCATGGAGTTCGTCTATCAAGGCCAGAACTGTCGCATGCTGTTGATTGGTGACAAGGCCCAGCTCCCGCCCGTCGGTGAGGAGGAGAGTCCTGCGCTGATGGCCGACGTGCTCCGAGGCTATGGCATGACGGTCTATGAGTGTGACCTCAATCAGGTGCTCCGTCAGAGCGAAGCCTCCGGCATCCTTTGGAATGCCACGAGGATTAGAGAGATGTTTTCGAGGAGTGAGGAGTGTGGAGTGTGGAGTGAGGATACTCCTGAGGCAGATTCTTCCCTCCAAGGTAATCTCACTCCACACTCCACACTCCTCACTCCTCGAATAAAACTCACCAGTTTCCCCGATATCTCCGTCGTCCCTGGCGATGAACTCATCGAGTCGCTCGCTTCCAGTTACAGCCGTGTGGGTATGGACGAGACGATGGTCATCACCCGTAGCAACAAACGGGCGAACATCTACAACCAGGGCATCCGCAATACCGTCCTCGACCGTGAGGATGAACTCTGCCGTGGTGACCTCCTGATGATCGTGAAGAACAACTACTTCTGGGGGAGTGTGGAGTGTGGAGTGAGGAGTGAGGATACTTCTGCGGTAGGCTCTATCCTACAAGGTAATCTCACTCCTCACTCCACACTCCACACTCCTCGATTATCTTTCATCGCTAACGGCGACCGCGCCGTGGTGCAGCGCGTCAGGAACATCCACGAACTCTATGGCTTCCGTTTTGCCGAAGTCACCATGACCTTCCCCGACTACGACGACTACGAGCTCACCGCCACTGTCCTCCTCGACACCCTCACCTCCGAGGCACCGGCCCTCACTCGTGAACAGCAGGAACAGCTCTACAACGCCGTGCTGGAAGACTACGCCGACATCCCTATTAAGGCAGACCGCATCGCGAAACTCAAGACCGACCGTTACTACAACGCCCTGCAGGTGAAGTTCGCCTATGCCGTCACCTGCCACAAGGCCCAGGGCGGACAGTGGGCGCATATCTACCTCGACCAGGGCTATATGACCGACGATATGCTCACCCCCGACTACATCCACTGGCTCTATACCGCCTTCACCCGAGCCACCGAAAAACTCTTCCTCGTCAACTGGCCAAAGACCCAAATCAGTGTAGATTAGACACCAGTTAATAAATTATAAAAAGCCCGCAAGATTCTTGTGGGTTTAAAGATTTAACATTATATTTGCAAAACAAAAGACTACACATTAAAACGATTGGAATATGATTTCAACAAAAAAACTGCTGTTTGCGCTTGCCCTGTTCATGGCTCTGCCCATGATGGCGCAGGATGAGAACGCCCTCAAGAACGTGAATGTGGGCGAGTTAAGTTACACAATGAAGGAAGAGCAGAAGACGAACCTCGGAACGGTGGTCGGTGCCGTTCTCGACGTGCTCTCTGACCAGCAGACCACTGAGCAGCCCGGCTATGTCGATGCCGTGCGTGCCAGTGTTATCGCTGCCTTAGGCGACGTGCGGCGTTTCGTCGTCACCGACGGCTTCCAGGTGCAACCCAACGACGAGACCAACATCCTCATCGACGGTGTCGTAAACTACATCTCTACGACGCGCGAACTGCGACTCGCCTCGAACAAGAAAGACAAGATTCCGCAGTTCTATGCCCAGATCAGTCTGACTATCAACTTGAAGGACCCTGCCACGGGCACCATCATCAACAGTCAGGTGTTTGATGTGAACAGGACCGGCTGGTCGTGGTACAACAGCTCCGACACCGCCATCAAGGAAGCCCTCGAAGGCCTGCGGAAGAAAGTGGAGAAGTATTACAACACCGCCTATCCCTATACCGCCAACATCCTGGAGCGCGGCACGGAGAAGAAGGACAAGCAGAAGGAACTCTACATCGACCTCGGAGCCAGTCATGGTATGAGGACGGGTACCCACTTCACCGTCTATATCCTCGGCAGCATCGGCGGCAAGGAGACGCGTAAGCAGATCGGTCGTCTGAAGGTGACGAGCGTCGAAGGCGACGAGGTGAGCCTCTGCAAGGTCTCTTCCGGTGGCAAGGACATCAAGGCCGCTCTTGATGCCCAGCAGAAACTGCTCATCATCTCTACTGATTAAGTCGCTTCCATAATTCCATCAGATATGTAATCTGTGTAGATGAGACACCTGTTAATAAATTATAAATAGTTGGCAGGATTCTTTAGAGTTTAAAAAATAAACACTATATTTGCATAACGAAATGACTAAATCGTAAAACTAATTAATGATATATTAGTTTAAATATGACTACAGCAAACGAACTGGATGTTATCAGTAAAGTCCGCGGAGAAGTGTACGGCAATATCGAAGCGACTGGCGAGAACCTCTTTCTCGCCTGGGGGTATCCCACGGCCTTCTTCCTCTTTGTGGAATTTCTCGCGCTGATCCTTTGGAACGAGTTCTGGTGCTTCTGGATATGGCTCGGCATTCCGCTGGTGGGAACGCCGCTGATGGTGTACTTCCTTAATGAGGACTATGAGCGTACCCATCGCCGGACAATCGATCAGAATGTCATCCTCCAGATGTGGATCTTCGTGGGTTTCCTGAGTTGCCTCGGAGGTGTCACGATGGGCTTTGCCGGCGTGTTCGATATGCTCTACTGCACATTTCAGGGGCTGCTCATTGGTTTCGGCTGTCTGATGACAGGGCTGATCCTCCATTTCCGACCGAAGACCGTCTGTGGCATCATTGGCTGCGTGATTTCGTTTGTCTGTCTCTTCTTTCAGGGTGACTTCTGGTCGTGGCAACTGCTCATCGCGGTGTTTGTGACCATCCTGACTCTTATCATCCCCGGACACTTGTTCCGCCATTATGTGAAAAAACAAAGACTATAACGATAAATATATGAGTACATTTAAGTTTCCCGTTATCAATCCGTTGCTGCATAGTGAACTGCGGTTGAAAATTATGGTGGCGCTCGACAGTCTCGAGAGTGCCGATTTCATGTATCTGTGCCAGATTACCGACTGCACACGTGGTAACCTCAGCGCACAAATGACCATCCTCAAGGATGCGGGTTATCTGGAGGTGAACAAGAGCGGTCTCGGTCGTTTCTCCCGTACCGTCTGCCGTATCACCCGTAAGGGTCACGATGCCCTCCATACTTATGAAGAGGGATTGCGACGCCTTTTCGAACAGCGTGTCCCCGACAAAGATATGGGAACGGCGGAAAAAGTCCGCTAACAGATTATCAGCAATCCATCAAGTCTATGAGGTAACTACTTCTTTAATCGTTTAAAAAAACAAACATATTACTAATAATTAATAATGTTCGCGTATGAAAAAGAAAACTAACCAATTCGCGAGGACAGCGATGACGCTGCTGCTCGCCGTGCTCGGCTCCATAGGGGCGTGGGCAGAAGTTGTGACCATTGGTACTGCGCTGTACAGTGCCGACTTGCCTCTCACGGCACAGTACAAATATGCGTTGAGCCAGCAAGTGTACTCTGCTAATGAGATTAACCATGCCAAGGGTAAGATATGGAGTATTGCCTTCTTGACAGAAAATGGTGACTTGACACGTAATCTCACCGTCTATCTCACCCACACTGACCAGTCATCGCTGAGTAGTTACAGTTGGCAGCCAGTCACAGAGGCCGACTGCGTGTTTAGTGGTGAGGTGACATTCACCTCAAGACAATGGAACACCATCTATTTCGACAAGCCTTTTGAGTATGATGGGGTGTCAAACATCGTTGTAACGGTTGATGACAATACCGGCGTGTCAGGTAATT
>JAEEPF010000273.1 GCA_016284635.1 Prevotella sp. | reverse complement strand
TGTCTCCAAGAATACAGCATTGAGGTCGCTGGATTGCGGTTTCAATGAACTGACCGCGCTCGATATTTCCAAAAATACAGCCTTGACATATCTGCGTTGCATCGGCAATAGTCTGACCTCGCTCGACCTCTCCAAGAATACGGCATTGACATACCTGCAATGTTATGGCAATGATCTGACCGCGCTCGATATTTCCAAGAATACGGAATTGACATACCTGTCTTGCGATGACAATAAGCTGACCTCGCTCGATATCTCCGTGAATAAGGCATTGACAGAACTGTCTTGCAGCAGCAATAAGCTGACCTCGCTCGATATCTCCAAGAATACAGCATTGACAGAGCTGTCTTGCTATGACAATAAGCTGACCTCGCTCGATATCTCCAAGAATACAGCATTGACATACCTGTCTTGCGGCAACAATGAACTGACCTCGCTCGATGTCTCCAAGAATACAGCATTGAGGTCGCTGGATTGCGGTTTCAATGAACTGACCTCGCTCGATATCTCCAAAAATACGGCCTTGACAGTTCTGCGTTGCGGTTTCAATGAACTGACCTCGCTCGATATCTCCAAGAATACGGCATTGACGAGCCTGTCTTGCGATGACAATAAGCTGACCTCGCTCGATATCTCCAAGAATACGGCATTGACATACCTGTCTTGCAGCGGCAATAGTCTGACCTCGCTCGACCTCTCCAAGAATACCGCCTTGAATTTTCTGACATGCTGTGGGAATCAGATCAGCGGGCAGAATATGGATGACTTGATCAGCGGCCTTCCGCAGAATGAATCCGAAGAGTTCTGTGGATTCCATGTTATGGACGGTAACGAACCCAACCAGAATGTCTGCACCAAGAGCCAGGCGGCAGCAGCCAAGGCAAAGGGATGGCTGCCTCAGTATTGGGATGAAGATGAAAAAGCCTGGCTGGAGTACGAAGGCAGCGAATAAGTGACACCCCCTGAGAGATAGTCGCTGGGACAGAGAATCGATCAAGGGGACAGGTCCATGATACTGGCTTGCCAGATCACGCGACCTGTCCCCTTGATCGCTTCACATTAGGGACGGTTGTTATTGTGTTATAAAGCATTATTGCTCAGTCAGTTTCTTGTTGACAGCCCAGAGCTCCTCATTGCTCTTCTTGGCCCACTCGTTCATCAATTTCAGTTTATGGTTGGCTGTCTGCAATTCTTTGTTGTTCTGTTCCAGTTCCTGCTTCATCATGCGCATTTGCTTGCGCTGGCGATTGACGTAGAAAAGGATGACGGCAATGATGAGCATCAAAACGGAAACGGCAACGGTCCAATAGAATAGGATCCGACTCTTGGAATCCAACTTCGACTGATAACTCTGCTCGATGGCCGACAGGAGAGGAGCAATTTGCCAGGAACGCATGTGTGGACTGAAACGGCGGTTACATTCCCAGGTGAAAGTGATATAGCGATTGGCCCGCTCGGTATCACCCTCGGCATCAAGCAGTTCGGCAAGGGTTATCAACGACATCTGATCGAGCGTGGCGCAGCGCACATCGTCGAGTGCTGACTGGCAGAGCCAGTATTTGGCCTTCTCCATGTCGCCCATCATACGGTAGATGGTGTGGCGGCTGTAGCATACAATGGCATTCTGGTGAGTGCCCGGCTGGGTCATGTTCAGCCGCTTATCGTTGTTCTTGAGGGCCTCCGCCAGCTTACCCTCGCTGAGGAGCACTGGCTCGTAGTAGCCTAAGTACATCTCCGATCCTTCGGGCGCGACGCTGAGCAGATTGTTGACACTTTGCTTGTACAGTTCGCCAAACTCATGTCGCATGTCGGCCAGTTTGGTGTTCTCGGCGAGATTGCTGTAGGCAGTCATATAAGCCCGATGATAGGTGTAAAGGGCTTCATGGTCAAGACTGTCGGGGTTGACGCGGCTGAGCAGAGTCAGTGCCTCCGTCTGTGACCCCAGGAAGGTGCAGAGAAAAGCCTGACGGGCCAGGCACTCGCCCTCAATCTCCTTGTAACCAGCCTGACGGGCCAGCTGCCAGGCTCTATCGGTGTAAGCCTGTGCTGAATCACCGTTGAACGACTCGTACATCTGGCTCAGCTCCATCAGCGTCATGAGCCGTTGGTCGTCGCTGGCTGCCTGCTGAAGTGTCTGCTTTGTTTTTAGGATATTCTCCTCATATTGGGAGATGAAATGATGTGACTGCTCGATGGCTTCGTCAATCTGACTATAGAGTTCTGGCAGGTTGATAGGCATATCATCCTGCACGTTCTGTCCAACTGCAACGATTGTGGCCAGAAGTAAATGGAGAAATAAAAACAAACGTTTCATATGAGTTTAATTTTGTGTAACTGAAGTAATTTATGCCGCAAAGGTAGGCAATAATTTTGAATCGTGCAAGGATTGCGGGGGAGTTTGTGACTGTTATGACAGTTTTTTTTCGGAAATGTTGGCGTTTTCGGAATAAGTTCGTACTTTTGCAGAGACAAACCGTGCAACGATATGACGAACGCGACGTTGATAGGGCTCTGCAGCGTGAGGAGATCAGGGGGACAGGTCATTGATCTTTTATTTTGAAAGGGGAAGGGATTCGGGAGTCAAAGCGACTTCCGTTTTTTCGTCTGGCTAGGGCACGTCGATCAAGGGCACGTCAATCGCCTAAAGATCC
>JAEEPF010000272.1 GCA_016284635.1 Prevotella sp. | reverse complement strand
GTCGTGGGATTCCAGGCATTTAGGATGACCTCGAAGTCGTCGGCCGCCTCCACGTCAAAGCCATCGTTATTTGCATTCATCGTGAAGCGGTAGTTGAAGTCGGTCAGGTCAACCGTGCCATACGAATAGTACCCCATCTCTGCCAGCTCACTCCCTTCTTCCACAGGCTTGATGCTCTGCTGCGTCTTCTGCATGAAGGTAGCGAGGACGGCTTTCTCAAACCCGGGGTTGTTGAGGACATACTGGTTGAAGTACTGGTTCAGCGTGTTGGCAGCATTCCACGACGAGAAGTTCAGGTTCTCTGCCAGGTCTTTCAGCGTGGCTCGTGTGTGGGCCACGAACTCCTTGCGGTCCTTCTTGGCCTGCTCCTGCGAGGGGTTGTCATTTGCGTCGTTAGCAGTACACGACGTAAATACACTTGCGGCGCAGATGAAGGTGGCGGCGAGCACCCAATTCATAATCTTTCTCATAATCCGAAATTTTAAAAATATTAACCTAGTTATATTTGAAGCTCATAATGTGTCTGAAACTATGCGCAGTAAACTCTTGTTCATGAAATCATGGTGCAAAGATACAAAAAGTTTTGGAAAGACACAAACTTTGCCAAGTTTTTTTTTGAGATAGGCTGTGAGTCAGGGCGCAGGCTGTGAGTCAGGGCGCAGAGGTACCTGCCCCTTCTGCGCCCCATGAAGAATGAATGTAATTTTAGCAAATAGACATGCACGCATTTGGGCAAAGTCCCAAATGCGTGCATTATTCGCTTTACGGGTAATGGCAAAGATTATTCTACCTTTGTCATTTCGACGGTTTCGGTGTAGGTGCTGCCATCGGAGTCCTGGTTCAGAGCCTTCCACTTCATCACGCCGTTCTGGATGGACTCAATCTCCCACCACTGGCGCTGCTCTCCCATGCCATCGCTGGCGTTCTTCCAGCGGGCGCAGAACAGGTAGCCGTCGGCGAAGTATTCGTTAAAGAGATCGACCATTGTCTCCCAGTCTCCATCGCCAACCTTACGGGAGTACACATAAGTGCCGTCGTCCTTGATTTCCCAGCGGACATTCAGCCCTTCGGAGGTCTTACCCTCCCAGGTGCCAATGACGTCCTGACGGTAGTCGATGTCGGTCTTCACCAGTCGGGCGTTCTTATCGATGACGGTGCCATGCATCTGGCCGTCGCGGATGGTTGTATGCCTATACTTGCAAACTATATCTGTGGCAGTGATGGAACTGATGACGAACTCCTCGAGCAACGTAATATCCGGCTCGCTCTCGGGATGGCCGGTAAGGGTTACCTTGTTGCCTGAAATCTTGACATCGTACTCGCGATGGGCACTCCATTTGAGTTGTTTCTCCGTGTAATCGGGCCTCGACGAACTGTAGAAAGCCTTGGTGGCCGAAACGAAGGTGGTAACCGAATTGTCGAAGGTCGGTGCGGGCTGTCCGTCGACTTCGACCTCGACCCACTTGCCAAGCAGCTTCTCGGCGAGACCGTCGATGACGGCTGGGGCCTGCTTACCGTAAAAATCGAGGAAGGGCTTCACGCTGTCATCGTTCAGATTGTCATCAGTAATGTAGAACGTGGGAACCGTCTCACCCTGCCGGGCATTGGTGAGGATGGCTTCGACTGCCTTGCGGGTCATACCGAACGTGTTCTGCGCCATCACACCCTTGAAGAATGCGCTGCCTGCAATCAGCTCGTCGAGGAACTCACCATAGGCATCGAAGGTATAGACGCGCTTGCCGGCGGCCTTGAGCATGGGAATGGCATCAACGAGCATGCTGCCATTGAAGAACACGAAGTTGTCGTATTCATCCAGTACGGCCTGCACTTCGTCGTTGCACTTGTCGGCAACACCGAAGATGACGGCATTGGGCTTCAGCGCCTTGAAGGCCTCGGCGCGCTCCATGCCCGGACTGTTGGTCATAGCGAAAACGGCAACCTTGTCGACCATCACCTTCTCGGCCATCGCACGGCCGGCAGCAGTGTTGTCAGTCCCGAAGTAGGGCGATGAGGCCAACGCGGCGGCCTTTGCGGGCGAGTCGAGGATGATGACAGGTATGCCGCGCTCCTGAGCCAGTGCGGCCACCTCGGCCTCGGCACTCTCGCCGTTCTGTCCGTAGCTGGGCGTAAAGATGATGCCCTTCAGTTTCTTGTTGTCAAGTTTGCGCAATTCTTCTACGGCAGCCAATTGCTCTTCGTAGGCATTTTCTGCCGACGTGGCGTAGTAGTAGGCCTCGAGATCCTTTTCCTTACAAATATCACGGAACGTTTTCTCTATCTGGCGCCAGTAGTCAATCTGGCCGTTCTTCACTATCATGGCGATGCCCGATGCGCCGGTCTCACCGTCCACGGGGTTGTCTACTTTTGTACACGATGTGAACACCGCAGCAGTGCCGCAGATAAGGATGGCGGCCATTGCCCATTGAAAAAATCTGTTCATAATAATTGTTTTTAATCGTTCGCTGACTGAGCCTGTGCCTGGTTCACACGGGCTTGCATGAGGAAGGTCTGCACGAACTGCATCAGCTGGCGAACGGTGACGATGGCACCTGCCATAGGCTCAGCAGCGTGGTCAACGATGTTGATGGCATACTCAACAGACTCCTTGTCGAGCAACTGGGTGAAGGGAACGTAGCCCTGCTCGTCGGCAAAGTTGAAGG
>JAEEPF010000271.1 GCA_016284635.1 Prevotella sp. | reverse complement strand
GTCAAAAGAAAAAAGGTTTAAGTTTAGTTATAGTTAGTTAGAGTTAATTGTTAGTTAGATTTAGGTTTTAGGTTTATAATTTTTGATTGGCAATAGGTATTTCTAAGGCGTTAGAAAAAAGAATTGCAAGTAAGGATAACAAGACGCAGTGGTGACACTCCGTTTTTTCAAAGAAAAAGGTTTTTAGTTATTCATAGATTGTTGGTAGTCGTTCAGGAGTCGTTGATGACCCTTGGGCGGCTTTTTTTATTGGGGGAAATAATTACTTTCGAGGCAGTCTTTTCCGATTGACGGCTTTCTTCGTGGGAGTCTTCTTTTGAGGCTCTGGCTGAGGAAGATCTTTGGTGACGGTGGCTTTTAAGATTCGGATATCCTCTATTGGACGATCGTTTTTGTCCGTCTGCACCTGCTGGATCTTATCAACGACATCCATCCCTTCGACGACTTCGCCAAAGACAGTATATTGTCCGTCGAGATGAGGCGTGCCACCGATGGTCTTATACACCTCAATCATCTCTGGTGTCAGTTTCACCGTGCCTTGCGTCGCTGAGTCGAGTTTCTCCTGGATCTTCGCGAGTTGCTGATCCTTTAGAATCTTTCCCCAGACGATATAGAACTGACAGGCCGACGAGCGCCTTTCCGGATTCATCTTGTCGCTCTCCCTCGCCATTGCCACGACACCACGACGATGGAATATCTGCGGAAGCCGGAACTCCGCCTCGGTAGTATAGTCAAAATCGCCTGTACCCAGCAACTGTCCAGGCTTGGCGTGTTTGCTGTTGGTGTCGCCACTCTGGATCATAAAGTCCTTGATGACGCGATGGATGAGCAACGAGTCATAAACACCCATCTTCGTGATTTTCAGGAAGTTGTCACGAGTCTGTGGCGTCTCGTCATAGAGGGCGATGCGGATATTGCCCGCTGTGGTTTCAAACAACACCTCCGTGCTCTTCGTCTGAGCGGAGACGGGAAGGGCGATGAGGGTGACTAGGGAAATGAGGGAAATTAGGGTTCTGCGCATAGTGGTAATTATTGTTATAAAAGTTCTTTTAGCCACAGATTACACCGATTCACACAGATTAAGAGATTCACACAGATATTCTCTTCTGTGATAATCAGTTCTTCTGTGTTAATCTGTGGCTCTTTATTCATATTTACTTGATTTTCAGTTTCTCGGCCCATTTGCCTTTGAACAGGCGGGTGAGGAAGATGCTGCCACGGAAGAGCAGTTCGATGGCCATCGCCGTCCAGACACCCTTCAGTCCAAACTTCGGGGCGAGGGTGGCAGCCATTGTCAGACGTACTGCCCACATTGAGCCGAGGCTCATGATGGCAGGGATGATCGTGTCACCAGCACCGATAAACACACCGTTACAGACGATGGCAGCAGCAAACATCGGTTCTGCCCACGCCTCAATACGGAGCACCTGCGTACCCAGGGCAATCACCTCCTCGACGGGCGACATCAGCGCCATCAGTTCTGGGGCGAAGATCCACATCAGCACGCCCATCAGCGTCATCACGCCGATGCCCAGTGCCACAGACATACGGGCGAACGACCGTGTGAGTAGCCTCTGTCCGGCTCCGATGCCCTGTCCGACGAGTGTCGTGGCAGCCTCCGCGATGCCATAGCCAGGCATATAGCACAGACTCTCTACCGTGATGGCCAACGAATGAGCAGCCATAGCGATCGTACCCAACGGTGCCACAATCATCGTACTCACGATATACGCGCCTCCCATCAGCAGGTGCTGCAGTCCCATTGGTGCACCGATCTTCACGGCCGTCGAGACAACGTCGGAGGTAGGACGGAAGGATTTCGAGGGCCTTCGAACAAGCGAAAGCATCTTCGACCTGACCAGCAGGAAATACATCATCGCGCAGGCCGTCACCAGCATTGCCAGTCCCGTACCCACGGCAGCGCCCATCACGCCCATACCTAATATATATATAAAGATGTAGTTGAACACCACGTCCATCACGCACATGCCGATGTTCAGCATCGAGGGAATCTTCATGTTGCCCGAGCATTTCAGCATCGAGCCCGCCAGACCTTCCATCTGGAAGAAGATGCCACTGAAACCGAAAATGGCGAAATAGAGCGAGGCGTCGTGGGCGATCTCTTCATTGCCGCCGAGCCAGTAGGGTAGGTAGGGTGAGATGCAGAGTGCCGTGATGGAGATGACGAGCGCCCAGATCATACAACAGACGATTGACTGCCTGAGCACCCTTCGTGCAGCCTCCATATCGTTCGCACCGATGAAATGCGCCACCTGTACGGAGAATCCCATGTTCGCCGCCGAACCCAGTCCGCCCATCAGCCAGCCAGTCGTCTCCACCAGTCCGATGGCTGCCGAAGCCTTCGCGCCCAGATGCCCCACCATCGAGGCATCGATGAAGAACATCACCGTCGCCGAGATCTGCGCGAGGATGGAGGGAATACTCAAGCTGACGATGAGCCACAGTTTCTCACGCTGTGTCATCGTACGCCCTTCCCGGATGTAGGAAAGCAACAATTCGCTGTTCTTCAGTTTCTTCATTTCTTAAACAATGATGCAAAAGTACAAATAAAAATGGATAATTCTTCATTTTTCACTTTTTTTGTCGTAACTTTGCGCCGAAAAAACGAATAACATGACACGAACACCACTTTTCCGATGGACTTGTCTGCTGACGCTTCT
>JAEEPF010000090.1 GCA_016284635.1 Prevotella sp. | reverse complement strand
AGAGGGATACTTCGACAACGTCTCGTCTGCCCGCTATACAGTTCCCTCGCATTGGGACATCGGCAAGGTCTATCAGCGCCTGATACTTGATGTGGCTCATGCTACGGACAAGGATATCATCGACACACTAGTGGTGGTCTACAATTCATGGATAACAAGAAAGATAGACAATTACAACTCCTCGATGTATTACGAAAGTCCAAGCTATCTGTTTGAGTCTTATAAAGCAGGTGCCGTACTTGCTTGACAAGCTAAATGAAGAATGTAAAGGCGTCAATCACGCAGCAGAATTTTTTCTTGAACAGCTGTAAGTCATACACCTTTAGCGTTACGCGTTACAGCGTTACAGTTCGAAATCAGACGTGTCAACGTATTCAGGAAAATGTCAACGATGTCAGGAACGCCGTCAATAACTGGTGTCAAGGGTGTCATTAGTCATTAGTGTCATTAAGCATTTGGGAGTCTAAGTTTTGATTTAAATATTATATATTATATATATATTATAATATATATATAATATATAATATTTAACAATTTCTTCTTACCTCCAAAACCTTAATGACACTAATGACTAATGACACTTATGACCCTGTCTGCACACAATGTACTGTGGTGGCATATTTTGAACTGTAACGCTGTAACGGTGTAACGCAGTGTGTGGCATTATGTAAACACTTTTCGTAATTATTGAGACATTCTTGGTTGGGATTGTATTTGTCTGATAATCAAAGGTTTATGAATGCTTGCAGTTTGGGCTAAGGAAAGTGGAGGTTTGGGCTAAGTAAAGTCGGAGTTTAGTGCCTGTAAAGTCCGGCTTTAGTGCTTTGTTTCTTCAAGAAAGAAGAATACGTTGTAATTGTGTAAAATAATTTGATTTCCGAATCAGGGCGAATTCTCACAAAAGGTCTGACCCCTTGTGAGGTTCTGTGCCTTCTCTATCGTCGATTCAGCCGTCCGTATGATGAACGAGATGACAATTTCGAGAAGGCACAGACCACCAAATACTTCTAATCTTTTACATAAATCTTCCGTCCATTAACGATGTTCAGTCCCTTCTGCAAGCGACTGAGCCGCTGACCTTGAAGGTTGTAGATATGTTTATCATTTATCATTTTTCCTTTGTCATTTAGACGCACAGCGTCGCTAATTCCTGTTGTCAGCGTTTCGAATTCACCAGTGAAGGATTCACGACTATTCTCTACGGTGACGGTATAACGGCCTTTTGCGTAGGCAGAGATGTCGATGTTGAGACCTACGATATTGCCTGCGTTGATGGTTTTCTCGTAGACGACTTTGCCTGAATCGTTGGTAATGCTTACCAGATAGGCATCGTCGAGCGGGTCGAGATTGATGCCTAACTGCAGGTCGTTGTATTCACCATATACAGATTCTTGCGTCCCGTTGGTAGCAAGCGACCATAGGTCGAGCGGTTCTTCTCCTCTACTGATCCGTGTTTTGGGCTGTATCTTGGGAGTATGGGTGAAATCGAAGCGGTTTTTCCTGGCTCCCGCAGGGGTAGCCCCATCCTCATATTCGTCGTTGTAGTAGATGACTTCATCACCAACGACACAGGACATCAGGAAATCCGGCGTAGAATCTGCTAACGGATGGTATACATTTGTAAACGGACCATCAAGACCTCCTACACCTTCCAACCAAGGGGTATTGGTATTGATGTCCTGACCCATCATAATATCCCGATAAACACCCTTAAAGCCTTTTATTCCTCCTGTCTGCTTCGGTCCTATGATATAAGGAGGATAACCGTCTACATTCAAGAAATCCACAGTTTCATTGTCACCGAGGGAGAAGTCATACTTGATCTTCATAGACTGTGTGATCTCATCGTAGAAGTACACTTTCTGATCCTCTTCATACCATGCTCCCACTTTTCTCAGGAAAGGTTGGGGTGTCCAATACCCATACTCATCTGAGAAACCTGGACTAACAAATCTCTGGCACATCATCTGCTTGCAGGTCTTTCCGTCGATGATTGTATCGCCATCGAAGTAGTAGTAGTCAACCACGTGCACAGAATTATCCAAAATGGCCTGACAGTTTCCCACCTTCCACACTTTACCTTCTTCGACAAACGGGCGGTAGTCATTCTTTATCTCCATAGTCCACTCTCTGGCGTATTCTGAACGGAAGATTTCCACACCATCTCTTTTTATCCAACGTACCTTAAAGTATTCAATTCCAGGAAGAATTACTGCAGGCTCTCTATAGCTAAGAAGACAAGGATAGCGATTCAGTTCTGATACCTTGCCGATGCCTCGAATGATTGTCCCCGAAAACCTTTTGTAATACTGGTAGGTCTTGCCGTCGATTACAACCGTCTGACTGTCGCCTACTGGAGTCGTTTCCTGATGTACTTCATAAGCTTCCTTGGACTGACCAATCAGGGATTGATGATCTTTCAAATATTCTGTCACAATTTTCTGGTTGCTGTCCCAATCGAAGTTATAGAGAAGAATCTCCGTAGGATACTCCTTAGTCAACAGCCACACTTTGTCGCCACTCTCCCGTACATATAAACCGCTGAAGACATTGTCCTTCAATACCTTTTTATAGGTGACACCGCCAATGATGGTGTCTGCACCTATTTCATAGATGTGCGCATTCTCATACTCGAACTCCATAGAGGGATTAACATTAACCTCTTCCCAAGTCATGCCTGTGGGGAAGTACTTTGAAGTGTCGGGAGTGTTCGTCTGCTCTGGCAACGGATAGACAGAGCCTTTATAGATTTCCTTAAACTTATCCACTTGTGACGGTTGCACAAAGACTTTGGCTTCTGTACCCATGCCATCGAATAACCAGTAGTGGTCTGTCCAACGGAAATCGATGATTCCCCTGATATAAAGGGATTCCAGCTTACACTCTGAGAACACGTAGTCACCTAAGCGATAGACGCTTTCTGGCAGATCCAGCGTCTTTAAAGCCTTACAGCCTTTGAAGGCATTAGTCATTACCGAGGTTATACTTTTCGGAATCTGTATTTCTTCTAGACTACTGCAGTTGACAAACATATTATGATTGATCAGGTCCAGATTCGGCGATAGTATCACATGCTTCAGCGATTTGCAGTTCTCAAAAACAGAGTAATCTGTTGTTGTGACACTTTCGGGCATCGTCGCAGAAGTCAGACTGGTACAACCATTGAACAGATTGCCACCAAGATGGGTGACGCCCTCAGGTATCGTTATCGACTTCAGATGCTGGCAATTCCAGAACAAATACCCTGCCAATGTCTTAAGACCAGAAGGCAGGCTCACCTCCTCCAAGTTTATGCAGTCATAAAAAGCGGAATTGCCCAAAGATGTCACGTCATCAGGAAGTGAGATGCTCACAAGATGATGATTACTGGCGAAAGCAGCATCATCTATCCAAGTTACGCCTTTAGGCACAGTATAGGACGTACGGCTGTCTGCGGCAGGATAACTATAGAGTCTCGTCTTCTCCTTGTTGAACAACACACCATCGACGGCACACAACACGGGATTGCCTTCTTCCACCTCTATTGATTCAAGTGCTGAACATCTGGCAAAGGGGTTCCTATGAATACCACCCTTTTCGCTGAAATCCATGTTCTTGATGGTTCGGGGAATAAACACCTTGGTCAAGGCCGTATTGTCTGAGAACGCACCGTTGTATATGCTTGTCACAGAATAGGTCTGTCCCTCATAATTCAGTTCCGAAGGGATGCGTACTTCGCCCACCCACTCGCTCTTTGTCAGCATCGCCTGATGAAAGGCTTTACGCAGGGTGAAATTCATACCATCGATGGTGATATTATTATAAGCATCCTCCAATACTAACGGCTCCCCATCCTTCAGCTCTACCAGCCCCTTATACCACAAGCAGTCCAAATAAAAGCTGTTTGGTTCCAGGTCACGTATTGTGAATGACACGTTGAAAGGGCATAGGCAATCTGCCAACAATTCACCTGTAACGGGAGCAACATTAACAGACAAGGTACAAGGTGAGCCATCATTGCCTTCACTCATGCTGGACTTCACCACGAAGTCGGATGTAGCGCAGTTACTGATAATATTCTGCGCTTCCACCGATAAGATACTGGCCTCTTTTGTCAGAATGATTGTCGGTATTTGCTCTTCCTCATCCTCATAACCTCGCGTCCTCGATAAGCAGCCGCTGTTCTGCTTATCTGATATAGTCAACTCCTGTCCTTGTACTTCAACGACATTCAGGGCCGTTGGCAGGAGCATCAAAATGAATAAGAATAAATGCTTTTTCATTGTCGTTATTGTATTTGTAATCTTGGCTTCACTTTATATAAATCTTCTGTCCATTAACAATGTTCAGTCCCTTCTGCAAGCGACTGAGCCGCTGACCTTGGAGGTTGTAAATACTTACATTCTTTAATTTTTCAATTTTTGCATTTTCCTCAATTCCTGTCGTCAACGTTTCAAATTCACCAGTGAAGGATTCACGACTATTTTCTACGGTGACGGTATAACGGCCTTTTGCGTAGGCTGAGATGTCGATGTTGAGGCCTACGATGTTGCCTGCGTTGATGGTCTTTTCGTAGACGGTTTTGCCTGAATCGTTGGTAATGCTTACCACATAGGCATCGTCGAGCGGGTCAAGATTGATGCCTAACTGCAGGTCGTTGTATTCACCATATACTGATTCTTGCGTCCCGTTGGTAGCAAGCGACCATAGGTCGAGCGGTTCTTCCCCTCTACTGATCCGTGTTTTGGGCTGTATCTTGGGAGTATGGGTGAAATCGAAGCGGTTTTTCCTGGCTCCCGCAGGGGTTGCCCCATCCTCATATTTGTCGTTGTAGTAGATGACTTCATCACCAACGACACAGGACATCAGGAAATCCGGTACAGGAACTCCATATATCGGATCAGATGGATTACTGAGCGGCCAAGGAAGACATCCGACACCTTCCAACCAGAAAGTATCATGGTAACTTTGGCCTTCATCTCCACACTTCCTAATGTCTCTATAAACACCTTTAAAGCCTTCTATTCCTCTTGTCTGCTTTGGTCCTATTATAAAAGGTGAAAACCCACCTGGTATAAACTGCAAGGTATCGTTGGCAGCGAGGGAGAAGTCATACTTCATAGTCATAGATTGTGTTATCTCGTCATAAAAGTACACCTTCTTATCCTCTTCGTACCATGCTCCCACTTTTCTCAGGGAAGGCGTTGTCGTCCAAGATCCATTTGTGTAACCTGGACTAACAAACCGCTGGCACATCATCTGCTTGCAGGTCTTTCCGTCGATGATCGTATCGCCATCAAAGTAATAGTAGTCAACCACATGCGCAGAATTATCCGAAATGGTCTTAGGTTTTCCTACTTTCCATACTTTACCTTCTTCGACAAACGGGCGATAAACCATCTGTGGTGTCTTGTTGATGACTGGATGCTCCTCACCACGATTGTCTATCACGATGTAGTTCATGTTTGGGTTAAAGCCAGGAACATAGAAGTCGGTAGTATGGAGGGCCATACGATCTGCGAACGGCTCTACTTCTTGTATTTCGAATTCAATCTTGTTGACCAATGGGTCATCAGTTTTGCTCTCGTAGAAGTAGGCATAGTGGTTAGGTCCATAGTTGGTGAAGGCTTCTCCGTAGATATGCAGGCGGTCGCCTTCTAATTCGTAAGTGAGCTTATGATGACCGTCGTTTTCCAAATTGTAGTCTGCACCAGTAGGCAGGTTGCAGCCATGAATTTGCCCATCCACGTCGTAAACGTTGCAAAACGAGAAAGGCAGATATCGGTTTTGATGATAGTCTGTTACGTTGTCTTTTCTTTCTACATAAGCCAAAGAGTTAGACTTACCAGTACAAAATGGACAGAACATGTTTTCAAGTGCGCCAAAACATTCCACCCATGTTGCAATCTCATGGTATTCACCCAACCCGTTATCACGACCAATAGTCCATGTGCGTAGTTTACGATACTTATAGTGGAACTCATTAATTACCAGTGTGTCGGTTGGATTGAGGGTGGAATACATTATTTGGGGACCGTCCACCAGCCATCCCTGTTTCAGCACCTTGCAGGTCTCAGGAAAACCTGATATAAGCTCGTAGGTGAATGTGTCGCCCTCTTTGAGCGAGAAGTCATATAGCATGATGTCCCTGCCAGCCGTCTCGTCATATTTATACACCCGACGGTTTTCCTCACGGAACAGTCCTGCCTCGCGTTCTTCACAAAGTTGGTCTTCAATACAAAGTGTATGGGCATATATCTTGCCGTCACGCTCCACATTCTCATACATCTCGTATCTTTCAAGATGGCAGACATAGTTCGGACTTGCGTCAGCACTAACCACATACCACTGCTTACCTAACTCCACAAATGGGACGTAATTATCCAGAGTTGTCTCGTTAATCTTTACATCATCGGCACTTGCCAATAATGGCAGGAGCATCAGAATGAATAGGAATAAATGCTTCTTCATATTTTTAATTGTATTTGTTATTATTTCCATTTACTGTTGAGTATCTGTTCCAGGGTGATGTCAGGATTGCTTTCGCCAAAGACGTCCTTCTTTAGCTTGAGCTTGCGATGCTGGACGGCTGAGACGGTGATGCAATAGATGTTGCCGATGGTGCGGTTGCTGAGGCCGAGCCGTGTGAGGATACACAGGTGGATGTCGTCTTCCTGCATCGTGGGGTATTGTTCACGTATCTTGGCAAAGCGGTTGCCGTCGATGGCGTTGAGCGTTCGTTCTATCTCGCTCCATTCGTGCGGACTGAGGTAGATGAGCGAATCGCCGCTTTGGTTGAGTTTCTTCAGCACTTCCGTACGTTCGAGGATGAAGTTCTGCAGGAATGCCACCACTTCGTTGGCTTGGTGCAACAAGGTCTTCTGATGGTCTGCCTCCTCCTGAAGTCGACGCTTCTCCTGTTCCTGCATACGGATACGATAGCGAAGTGCTAACACAGTTGCAAGAAGGATGATCACCGCAGCAATGATGACAATAAGGAGTGTACGGCCATACATCTGTGAGCGGTATTCCAGTTGCTGGTTCTCCATTTCCTGGCGCAACGTCTCCTGATAGTACTGGTCTTTCTGTTCAAGTGCCTTGTAATAGATGTCCTCTATCTGATCGAAGGCTTCATCCACGCTGTCCTCCACTTGTGTGGCGCCCATCCGTCGGAGTGCTATCTTGGCGAGGTTACTCTGAACGATATAGGCCAAGTGGACATCATTGGCTGGATCAATCTGCCGATAGACCGTTTCTGCCGAATCGAGCATGTTGAGGCTGAGGTAACTGCGAGCCAGCACTTGTAGTGTACCAGACCTCAGGTCGGTAGTCGCTGCTGATTCTGCCCGATGGGCGTAGTCGAGTGCCTGGCGATAGTCTTCCTTGGCCCACGCGATGTTGGCAAGACTGGTGAGCGTCTGGCACATCAGGTCAGTCATCTGGTTTTTCTCAGCGATATTGTATGCACGGTTGATGTAGTCGAGTGCTTCGTCGAATGAGCCCTCTGTGGTGAAAGCCACTTGTGCGGCGTAAGTGCCTGCATAGTCGAGTAATATGACATAATTTCGTTCATCGTCAGGATGCTGCTCATAGACGGACAGGGCTTTCTTCATCAGTCGCAAAGCTTCCTCAGGGTTGCTCTGCGATAATGCCTCCGCCAATCGCTGGTACGCGATATAATAGGTGTGCCAATCCTCAGACGCTTCCGACAATTGTATGGCCTTTCGCAGCAAAGTCTCACCCTGACGGATGCTGTCGTTGGCTAAAGCAGCCTCTGCCTCCTCCAGAATTCTGGCTCCTGTCTCCTGACTCCCGACTCCTGTCTCCTGGCCACAAGCAACCATCAGAAGACCTATCATCAATATGTGTAATGCTCTTGTAAACATCGCAATCGAATTTTCGTTATTTCTCGGTTGCAAAGTTACGACATTATTTCGAAAGTTGTATCAGTTGCCTATGGAAAAGACGCAAACGGGAGAAAGTTGGAAAGCGCTACAAATCAACGAGTTATGAAAAGGCGCACGCTAAAGCCTATGGAAAAGTTCTTATGAAGGTATGGAAAGGAAGGCAAAAAGACAGACGGAAAGGGTTAGTAGCACCATCAAGACCTCTGCTATGCGGTTGATGCGGACGGCAGTTTGCATGTCGGCGGTAGTGAGGGGACGATCGTTGGTGCCGATGTAGGGTTTGTCGAAGAGTTGGCCGAAATAGTAGTGGGGACCACCAAAGCGGCAATCGAGGATGGCGGCGAGGGCGGACTCGGGATATCCGCTGTTGGGAGAAACGTGGTTGCGGGCGTATTTGCGGACGAACTTGAGCCTGTTCTTGCGTCCCGATGGTAGCAAGCGACCAGAGGTCGAGCGCAGACCCCCTCTGACTCCCCCTCGCTCGGCTTTGCCGCTTGGCTTGTCCAAGAACTTAGGGGGAGAATACAGCAGCATGAGGAGGGCAGTGAGGCGGGCAGGGATATAGTTGGCGATGTCATCGATGTGGGCAGCCCAGCAGCCGAAGTCATGATAGCGGTCTGTCTTGTAGCCGATCATCGAGTCGAGAGTGTTTACCATCTTATAGGCCAACATACCAGGTGTCCCAAGGATGGCGAGCCAGAAGAGAGGAGCAATGACGCCATCGGAGAGATTCTCGGCAAGGGTCTCGAGGGCGGCTGTACGTACCTCTTGGGCAGAGAGCTCAGATGTGTCGCGCCCCACGATACGGGCCACTTGCTTACGGCCTTCCTCCAAAGAGCGGTCGAGAGCCAGAAAGACTTCTCGCACCTCGCGGATGAGTGTCGTTCCTGCCAAACAATAGAAGATGGCAATGGCATCAAAGATATAGAGAAGTATGGGAATCTGATATACCTGTTCACGTGTGCCGTCGAAGATGAATAGGGCGAAGATTCCCAGTATCTTCCTTAGCATCCAGACAAGCGCGAAAACAAGGAGAATCAGACTGATAGCCGTCAGCGCGCCCTTCAGTTTACGATGCGATCCCTTATTCAGGCTATGTTCGCAAGAAGCAATCATCTTGCCAAACCATACGACGGGGTGGGGCAACTTCTGAGGGTCGCCAAAGAACAGGTCGAGCAGCCAGCCGATGAGCAGGGAGAAGGGATTAGCCATTAGTCAGGATTTGATAGATTCGCTGCATATCGACGTGTTGGCGCACGTGGTCAGCCAGTTTGTCGTATTGCTCTTCCTTGAAGGCCTGATAGTCGAAGGTTGCATCCGTCTGGCTCAGTTTTTCAGCAAAGGGCTGCAAAAGGAAGTCCACGAAGGGGGCATTGTCGAGGATGCCGTGAACGTAGGTGCCCATGCATCTGTTATCGACGATGTAGCCGTCTTGACGGCCATCGGAAAGATGCAGCAACGGCGAAGGCTGAGCGGAGCCAAAGGGTTGTGTCTGTCCCATGTGGATCTCATAGCCTCGCATATTATTGGCATCGGACAAACACGGACTAACTCGGACTTCTTTTTCGGTCATGCTCGCAGATTGACATTCGCTGATGTTAGTCCGTGTCAGTCCGTGTTTGTCCGATGCAAAAGAGAACGAGGCCTGCCTCGTCACTTTCTCGCCGCTCATTGTGGTGGTGACAGGCAGGAGGCCGAGGCCTGGGAGGCGCTCGATGTCGCCCTCCACGTGATTGGGGTCGCAAACCTCGATGCCCATGAGCTGGTAACCGCCACAGATGCCCAAGACGGAAGCACCATTGCGATGGGCCTTGATGATGGCCTGGGCACAGCCGTTGCGACGCAGTTCGTAGAGATCGTGGAGGGTAGATTTGGTACCAGGCAGGATGATGATGTCCGCCTTGTGGATATCGTCCACGTTGTTCGTATAGAAGAGATGGATGCGTGGATCCTGTTCGAGGGCGTCGAAGTCGGTATAGTTGGAGAGGTGTTGCAGCATGATGACCGCCACATTCACCTTGCCCTGCTGCATCTCGAATGACTTCTGAGCCAATGCCACAGAGTCTTCTTCCTCGATATGGATATCTTTATAATAAGGTATGACTCCCAGGACAGGAATGCCACAGAGGTCTTCCAGCATCTTGCGACCCTCCTCAAAGAGACGCATGTCCCCACGGAACTTATTGATGATGATGCCCTTGATGAGTTTGCGATCTTCTGGGGATTGCAGGGAGATGCTGCCATAGACGGAGGCAAACACGCCTCCTCTGTCGATGTCGCCCACCAAGATGACATCAGCCTTAGCGTGACGGGCCATCGACATATTGACTAAGTCGCGGTCTTTCAGATTGATCTCTGCGATGCTGCCGGCACCCTCCATTACGATGGGACTGTAGCGAGCGGCCAGACGGTCGAAGGCGGAGCAGACTTCCTTGCGGAAGTCGACTTCAGAGTGAGGACTATAGACTGTAGATTTTTTACGCCAATAATCATAGGCATCCTTGTTGCCGAGAGGGCGGCCGTTGAGGATTACTTGTGAGGTGTGGTCGCTTTGGGGTTTTAGGAGTAGGGGGTTCATGTCCGTATGGCAGGGGATGCCTGCGGCTTCGGCCTGAACAGCCTGGGCGCGACCGATCTCCAAACCATCAGGTGTAGCGTAGGAGTTGAGGGCCATATTCTGGGCCTTAAAGGGGGCTGGATGGTAGCCGTCCTGCTTAAATATACGGCAGAAGGCTGCTGCCACGATGCTTTTGCCAACATCGCTGCCCGTTCCTGCGAACATGATGGGATGTAACCCACCCCCTCGCTCGGCTTTGCCGCCTGGCTTGTCCAAGAACTTAGGGGGCATATACAGATGTGTATAGGATGCCAAGACGTTCTTATACTTGAAGACGGGTGTGCTGACAGGCTCGCTCTTGGCGTTATAGACCTGACAGACTGACTGTTGGAGGGGATTACAAATCCCCGACTCACGGGATGGGGATTGCAAATCCCCATCAACCGTAACCGTTAGGAACTGCGTATAATGGAACTCGTGACCACGATATTCCTTGCCGTCGAGTTCAAAACGACGATAGCCAAGCGAGAGTTTGCGGTCTGATTTGCGGGCTGTGATAGAGTAGGGTAGTACGCCACACATGGGATAATCGCCATCATCTGTCACGATGCGCTCGCAGAGATACATCATACCCCCACACTCGGCAATGATGTGGCCTCCTTGTTCCGCATAGTCCTTGATGGCTTTGCGGCAGGCTTCGTTCTGCACCAGCGCCTCCAAATGTTTCTCAGGATAGCCGCCAGGCAGGTAGAGCAGGTCGATGCCAGCGAAATCCGGCACATCCTTCTCTGGGTCGAAGAATCTCTTAACGGGGAAACGATCCAAGGTCTCTTGATAGAGGAAAGAGAAACTCTCGGCATTTCGCGCCACGAGTGTAACCTTTTCCCCTCCTAAGTTAGGAGGGGTGCCTTTAGGTGGGGTGGTCTGAACAGCCTCAGATGTTCCCTTGTTCTTGCGTCCCGATGGTAGCAAGCGAGCAGAGCTCGAGCGCAGACCCCCTCTAGCTCCCCCTCGCTCGGCTTTGCCGCTTTGCTCTGCAAAGAACTCAGGGGGAGAAACTATTACCTTGTTAAACAGTTCTTGGAGGTTGATATGCTCCTCCATTTGTTTAATCAGCCTATCGCTTTCCGGCATTTCAGAGAAATCGAGGCCCAAGTAGCGCGAGTTTTGTTCGAGGGAGGGATTCTTGGGCAGATAGCCCAAGCAGGCAATATCCAGATCGTCGCATACCTGACGGAGCATCTGGAAATGCTTCTCCGATCCCACCTTATTATATATTACGCCCGCGATGCGAATATCTTTCCTGAAATGGATAAAGCCAGAGAGTAATGCTGCCATCGAATAGGCTGCCGACTTCGCATCGACCACTAAGACCACAGGGATGTCAAGTATTTGCGCTATCTCGTACGAAGAGCCCTTTTCGCGGTCATATCCGTCGAAGAGCCCCATCATCCCTTCTACGATGCAGATATCGGCATCAGCGGCATAATGCCAGAAGAGTTCTCGTACATGCTCAGGCGTAGCCATAAACGTATCGAGGTTGATGCTGGGGCGGCCGCAGACTGCTTCGTGGAACTTTGTATCGATATAGTCTGGTCCACACTTGAAAGGCTGCACCTTATAGCCCTTCTTGTTTAGCAACGCCATCAGTCCTCTGGCAACGGTTGTCTTGCCAGAGCCGCTCGTGGGAGCCGCTATGAGGAATGCCCTTTTTGCTGTCATCATCACAATTTCTGCTGCAAAATTAAAAAAAATCCGTTAATTATGCATCATCTATCTAAAAAAGTTGTATCTTTGCACGCAGATAATGGCAATTTGGTGGCTGATGCCGCCTGATGTAAGGGAATCCGGTGAGAGTCCGGAACTGTACCTGCAGCTGTAATCCTCCTTGAGAGGTCTGCTTGTATGACGCCACTGACAACGAAGTCGGGAAGGTAAAGCAGACTGGGGAAAGTCAGAAGACCTGCCATAAAAACAAAAGTACGGCCGTACAGGGATATGCGGCGCGGAAAAAGAAGGATTTATGATGCGAAGACAGACATTGGCTATTAGCCTGATGCTGTTGGCTGTCGGCACCTATGCCCAGACGGATGTCTGGCGTACGGACAGCTTGCAGGAGGTGGTGGTGACAGGTACGGGAACCCAGCACCTGTTGAAGGATGCGCCTGTTCAGACGGAGGTGATCACGAGCAAGATGCTGAAGAACTATAGCGGTCGCAGCATCGAGGATATCCTCTCTGGCCTGACGGCTTCGTTTGCCTTCAGCGAGGATGACATGGGTTCGCAGATGCAGTTGAACGGCCTGGGCAACGATTATATCCTCGTGCTGGTCGACGGCAAGCGTATTCACGGCGACGTGGGAGGACAGAACGACCTGTCGCTCATCGACCCCCAGAACATCGAGAAGATAGAGATCGTGAAAGGAGCGTCGAGTGCCCTCTATGGCTCTGATGCCATCGCCGGCGTCATCAATATCATCACGAAGAAGCACAACGAGGGCTTTTTGATCGAGAACAGCACCCGTGGCGGCAGCTATGGTGACCTGCGTCAGCATAATGGCTTGGGGCTGGGCTTTGGCAAGGTGAAGAGTTATACGAACTTCCAGCTCCAGCACTCCGACGGCTGGCAGAACACGGCAACGGAGGACCCCAGCCAGACGGAGTTCCTGATAGAAGACTCACGTAATATGACGGTGAACCGTCATACGAACTGGCAGGTGTCCGAACGTCTGACCTACGAGCCCCTGAAAGGTTTGGAGTTCTATGCCGAGGGCAGCACCTATTGGAAGCGCATCTATCGTCCCTGTGGCAAATATCCGTCTGATATGAAATTCTATGATTTGGAGTACCGTAATCAGAGTCTGGCAGCAGGCGGTATCTGGAAATGGAACAAGACAGACCAGCTGACGCTCGATGTGAACTGGGATCGTCATGCGTACTATTATTATTATACTGCAGAATGGGCGATGGGCGACGGACTGGACCAGAAGGGCAACTTCACGACCTACTATCCCTATTTCCGCGACGACGAGGTGCTGCAGAGTGACCAGCGTCGTACGATGGCTCATCTGAAGGGTATCTTCTCGTTACCCTACAACAACCGTCTTAGTGGTGGGTTGGAGTGGCGACACGACTATTTGGAGGCTCCGATGCGTGTGGATGGCGGTGAGGCGAAGGATAACACGGCGGCTGCATACGTGCAGGATGAGTTCAGTTATGTCTTCAATCCTAAGCTCTCTGCCAACATCACCGCCGGCTTACGACTGAATCATAACGAGCAGTTTGGCTTCCATCTGACACCGAAGATCTCAGGTATGCTCTCCATCGGCAACGATTTCCGTCTGAGGGCCACCTGGAGTCAGGGCTTCAAGACCCCTACGCCCAAGGAGCAGCATTATCGCTACGTGAAATATATGAACGCCACCTATTTATATATAGGTAATGAAGACCTGGAGCCACAGACCTCCAATTACTATGCCGTGAGCGGAGAGTACAACTGGCAAGGGCTGAACGTGACGGTGACTGGCTATCTGAACAACGTAGACAATATGATTACCCTCGTGACCATCCCCAACAATCAGGCTCCCGCAGAATATATCGTGACCTACGATCCCAGGAAGACCCGTCAGTATCAGAACCTGGAGTCTGCTAAGACCAAGGGTGTTGACGTGAGTATCCGCTATCGTCTGAACCGCGACTGGATGCTGGGAGGCAGTTACAGTTATCTGGATACCGATGCCAAGAAATACGATGCCACCCACGACCGATTGGTGGATGTCACCATCGACGGGACAGCCCATCACAAGGCCAGCTGGTTTGGTACTTGGAATCATGAATTTAGAGGTAAGGGGCAAGAGGTGAGAGGTAAGAGATTAGATCCAGAGGTTGGAATAGGACTGTATGGTCGTATGTCATCGAAGCGTTATTATCAGATTGATGGTGACGGTAAAG
>JAEEPF010000270.1 GCA_016284635.1 Prevotella sp. | reverse complement strand
TTCCCTTGTTCGGAACGGACCTGAAGGTTTCCTTCACCAGGCGTATGTCATGGCGTGTGTCTCCGCTGATGCCCTCTGCCACTATAGGATAGACGGAGGTGAACCAGCCTACGGTGCGGTCTGTCATGAGCGGCTCATGCATGGGCTCACGACCATGGCCTTCCATCTGGATGGCTACATTGGCCTTGCCTGTCAGCTGTCTGTAGGCCTGGCACAGGGCTGTGACGAGCAGGTCGTTGACGTCCGTGTTGTAGGCATGGCTGGCAGTAGTGAGCAATTGACGGAGGGGTTCTCCGCTCAGGCTGACATCCAGTGCCTGACGCTTTCCCCTTTGGGCAGGCATGTCTGTAAGCGGCAGATGCTGCAGCTTTTCCTGAACCTTCTGCCAGTAGGGTTTCTCCCTCATGAGCAGGTAGCTGTCGCGGTAGTCACGCAGGAGCTGCGTGTAGTGTGCGAAGGAGTGCGTCTTGGGAGGCAGTTTTACAGGCTTTCCCTCAAGCAGCTGGCGGTATGCGGTGTTGAGGTCTTCGGTGATGATGCGCCAGGAGACGCCGTCACAGCTGATATGGTGGCAGGCCAGCAGGAGGATGTCCCCGTCGCCGGCATGGTACAGGGATGCCTTCAGCAGCGGGCCGTTCTCCAGGTCGATGACGTTCAGCTCATCAGGCTGGCAGAAGCCCACAAGCGCCCCCTCGCCGATATCTCTGACGATGATCTTCCCGTCTCGCACGACGGCACGGAGCATGTCATGGTGAACGGACAGTGTCTCAAGGGCCTGTCTGAGCAGCACGGCATTGACAGGTCTCAGGCTTCTCAGTGCTATGGCCTGGTTGAAATGTTCAGGCTTGGAAAGGTTCCGACAGAAGAATGCCTGCTGGATGGCATTGGGACGGATCTCTCCAGAGACGGCTTCCTGCGGGACGACCGTCTCTTCCTCGTGCCTGGCTGTCCCTGCAATGGCCCTCACGGTCTTCAGCCGCATGACGTCGCTCACCTGCGTGACAAGGCCCATGCTTCTCAGACGGCTCACCAGACGGATGGACTTGATGGAGTCGCCTCCCAGGGAGAAGAAGTCATCGAATGCGCCGACTGGAGATGTGAGGTTCAGCACCTCTGCAAAGACGGCTGCAATCTTCTGTTCGGCATCTCCTTCAGGAGCTACGTATTCCATATCACTGGTTATGTTGGGAGCAGGTAACCTTTTCCTGTCAACCTTGCCGTTGGGGGTGAGCGGAAGTGCCTCCAACTGCATATAGGTTGACGGTACCATATAGTCGGGAAGCGACTGTGCAAGGAATTCCTTCAGAGTACCTTCATCAATATCGCTGTCTGCGGTATAGTACAGGCACAGCAGCTGTCCGTTATAAACCGAAGCCACGGTCTGTTTGATACCACCATACTTCAAGCTCTGGCTTTCTATCTCGCCAAGCTCTATTCTGTATCCACGTAGTTTCACCTGGGTATCAATACGTCCGAGGTATTCTAGCTCTCCCTGCTTGTTCCAACGGCACAGGTCGCCAGTACGATAGCATCGCTCTCCCCTGAAGGTCAGGAACCTAGCTGCATCCTTTTCTGACGGGTGCAGGTAACCTTTTGACAGCCCCTCTCCACCAATGAGCAACTCTCCGGCTATTCCCTGCGGAAGCAATTTAATATGATTATCGACGACATACAATTGTATGTTAGGAATGGCCTTTCCAATGATGGGTTTCTGGTAATCATCATTAATCAAATGAAATGTAGCAGCTATTGTGGCTTCTGTTGGTCCATAGCAATTCATCATGGTGATAGGAGGATTTTGCATAGGTGGAAGCTTTTCACCTCCAACAGAAAGCAACCTGAGAGGACAATTCTTAATAGAAGAGGCCAATAGATAACCTACTTGTGTAGTCAGGAACGCTATGCTGATGCTGTTTTGACAGAAATAGGTGTTCATAGCCTCAATGCCTAGACGCATCTCACTTGGGAAAACATAAAGTGTTGCCCCAGACATAAGTGTAGGATAAATGTCTATCATGTGGGCATCGAAGCCCATAGAAGCATGTGCCGTCACCTTGTCTGTAGCCGTCAACTTGGTTACACCGATATACCAATGACAGAAATTCACGATGCCATGGTGTTCCAGTACTACGCCCTTAGGTCTACCCGTAGAGCCGGAAGTATAGAGAATGACATACCTGTGTGAAGGCAGTGGATCAGGTAACGGACTGCTACACTTAGGCAAAGTCTCCAAGCTGTCAGACGTGAAGATATCTCCGTTAAATGACGGCATGGCCTTATGTACCCTGTCCTCTTCACTAAGTATGATCCGTACTTCGGCATCCTGGCACATGTACTGCAGGCGCTCCTCCGGGAAGGTGAAGTCCAACGGCATGTAGGCTGCGCCAGCCTTCATGATGGCCAGCGGATAGACCGCCATCAGTTCTGAACGCTCTATCATGACGCCGATGGTCTCTTCGGGCTGTACATGGTACCTATTAATAAGGTATGCAGCTATATTATCGGTCAGGTCATCCAACTCACGATAGGTCATCTGCCTGTCCTTGAATACGACGGCAATGTTGTCAGGTGTTTTTGCTGCCTGATGTCTGAACAGGCTGACCAATGTCTCAGATGAGTCATATTTCATCTTCTCGCCCGTTCCGAGTTTGATCAACTCTTCCTGCTCGTCATCCGTTGTCAACTCGATGTCCGACAGTCTTACACCTTCCTTTGTA
>JAEEPF010000269.1 GCA_016284635.1 Prevotella sp. | reverse complement strand
TCATCACGCAGTTGGCGGCCATTTCGTACAGGTGACGGCTGCAGAGGTCGGTGAATTCGTTGTTGTTTGCGGACTTCACGAATTCCACAGCTTCGTTGTACTTGGCGTCCATGGCCTTTGCGCGGGCCTTGAGTGCTTCGTATTCCGGGCGCACATCCTGGGCTTCGAATTCTTCGAGCATCTGGCTGTAGGTGCCGGTGGTCACGTGCGGGAGAGCTGCAACCGTCTGGAGCTGCGTCGTACCTTCGTAAATTGAAGTGATACGGGCGTCGCGGTACAGGCGCTGGCAAGCGTATTCGAGCATGTAGCCCGAACCGCCGTGAACCTGGATGCTGTCGTAGCTGTTGATGTTCGCGTATTCAGAGTTCATGCCCTTTGCAAGCGGAGTGCATGCAGAGGCGAGCTTCTGGTACAGCTTGAGTTCGGCCTTTTCTTCGTCGGTGAGCTTACGGTCACGTTCGATGTCTTCGAGGCCCTTGTAGATGTCCACGTAGCTGGCAGTCTGGTACAGCAAAGCGCGGCCTGCATCAAGGCGAGCCTTGATGTGGGAAATCATTTCGTACACAGCCGGGAAGTTCACGATAGCCTGACCGAACTGCTTACGGTCCTTGGCGTAGGCGAGAGCTTCGTTGTAGGCCATCTGGCTGATGCCCACGGACTGGGCGGCAATGCCGAGACGAGCGCCGTTCATGAGGGCCATCACGTACTTGATAAGACCAAACTTGCGGCGGCCGCAGAGTTCTGCCTTGGCGTTCTTGTAGACAAGTTCGCAAGTCGGGCTTCCGTGGATACCCATCTTGTTTTCGATACGGCGGACATCAACGCCACCGTCGCGCTTGTCGTAAATGAACATGGAAAGACCACGACCATCGCGGGTGCCTTCTTCGGAGCGGGCGAGCACCAGGTGAATGTCAGAGTCACCGTTGGTGATGAAGCGCTTCACGCCGTTCAGGTACCAGCACTTGTCTTCTTCGCTGTAGGTGGCCTTGAGCATCACGCGCTGCAGGTCGGAACCGGCATCGGGTTCGGTCAAGTCCATCGACATCGTTTCGCCGGCGCACACGCGCGGAATGAAACGGGAACGCTGGTCTTCGTCGCCAAATTCATAGAGCGTCTCGATGCAGTCCTGCAGTGACCAGATGTTCTCGAAACCGGCATCTGCAGAGGCGATCATTTCGTTGATGGCCGTGTAGGCGGTAATCGGGAAGTTCAAGCCGCCAAAGCGGCGCGGCATCGTGACACCGTTGAGGCCAGCCTTGCGGGTGGCTTCGAGGTTTTCGTAGGTCTTGGATGCGTAGCGGACGCGACCGTTTTCGCAGTGCGGGCCTTCGGCGTCCACTTCTTCCGAGTTCGGGAAGACAGTGTTCGCGGTGATGTCGCCAGCGACTTCGAGCACGCGGTTGTAGTTGTCCATCGCGTCGGCAAAATCTTCCGGCGCATAGTCGAAAGCGTCCTTGTCGGCATAGCCCTTTTCCTTGAGCTCGACAATGCGCGGCATCAGGGAATTGCTTTCGAGGTTGAATTTAATCTCGGGATGATCTGTATAAAAATTCGCCATATCGCCTACTTATTGTTTGCCTTGTAATACTTGATCATCTTCGGGAGAACTTCTTCGACGGTGCCGTTGATCACGTAATCAGCGATAGCGTTGATCGGAGCTTCGGGGTCGGAGTTCACGGAGATGATGATACCTGAATCCTGCATGCCAGCGAGGTGCTGGATCTGGCCGGAAATACCGAAAGCGATATAGACCTTCGGGCGGACAGTCACGCCGGTCTGACCGATCTGGCGGTCATGATCGACAAAGCCCGCATCCACGGCGGCGCGGCTTGCGCCCACTTCGGCGTGGAGTTCCTTGGCAAGTTCAAACAGCATGTTGAAGTTTTCCTTGGAGCCCATGCCGTAACCACCGGCGACCACGATCGGGGCGCCCTTGAGGTTGTGCTTGGCCTTTTCCACATGGCGTTCGAGCACCTTGACCACGTATTCCGTTTCCGGCACGTACTTGGCTACGTCGTGCTTGATGACTTCGCCCTTGTAGTTCGGGTCCACGATTTCCTTCTTCATCACGCCTTCGCGCACGGTTGCCATCTGCGGACGGTGTTCCGGGTTCACGATCGTTGCGACGATGTTACCGCCGAATGCCGGGCGGATCTGGCAAAGCTGGTTTTCGTAAGCCTTCTTCACGCCACCGATGCTCATTTCGAAGCTGTCGATTTCGAGTTCGGTACAGTCGGCGGTAAGGCCGCTGTGCATGGCGCTAGAAATGCGCGGGCCCAGGTCACGGCCAATCACGGTTGCACCGAGCAAGCAAATCTGCGGCTGCTCTTCCTTGAAGAGGTTCACCACGAGGGCTGCATGCGGGTTGGTGGTGTAGGGGAACAGGCCTTCGGCGTCGAACACATGAACCTTGTCCACACCGTAGGGGAAAACCTGCTTTTCAATGCCATCGAGGCCCTTGCCGGCGCAGATGCACTCGAGCTGAACGCCGAGCGTGTTGGCCAGCTTGCGACCCTTGGACAAAAGTTCGAGGGAAACGTCGACAACGGTCGTGCCCTCAATTTCGCAATATACAAATACGTTATTCATAGGCTAGCCAATAATCTTCTCGTCTAAAAGTTCCTTGATAAGTCCTTCAACGTCGGCGTCGCTCGCGGTAAGCGTGCGGCTTTCCTTCGCCTTGAACACGATGTTCTTGACAGCCTTCACGTTCGTCGGAGAACCGGCCTTACCGATCTG
>JAEEPF010000268.1 GCA_016284635.1 Prevotella sp. | reverse complement strand
ATATGAAGAAGATTTTGTCGATGATGGTGTTTGTGGCGGTGGCGATGAGCGCACAGGCCAAGGTAAGGTTGCCACATGTGATTGGTGACAACATGGTGTTACAACAGCAGACAGACGCCCGCCTCTGGGGCTGGGCTAAGCCTGGCAAGACGGTCAAGGTGAGCACCTCGTGGAGTGACCAGAAGATGAAGACCAAGGCTGGCAAGGACGGCAAGTGGCTGGTGAAGGTCAGGACGCCGAAGGCCAGTTATGAGCCGCTGAGCATCACGTTCGACGACGGTGAGGCGGTGACGATCAATAATGTGGTCAGCGGTGAGGTCTGGGTTTGTGCTGGACAGTCGAATATGGAGATGCCCGTGAAGGGCTTCGGCATGTGTCCGGTGGAAGGCTACAACCACCATGTGCTGGATGCCGCGCAGTCGAAGGGTGTCCGCAGCGTGAAGATCCCCAGCATCATGAGGGCCACGCCGCAGGATGATGCCCAGTGTGAGTGGCGTCAGTGCTCGCCGAAGACCGTCGGGGAGTTCTCGGCGACGGGCTATTTCTTCGCTCGGTTGCTGAGCCGGACGCTCGACATCCCCGTGGGACTTATTGAAGCTAATAAAGGCGGTTCGCGCGTGGAGAGCTGGCTGACGAAGGAGAATCTGGAGAAATATACCAGTGATCCTACCGACTCGGTGGAGATCTGCAAGCGATGGGCGCAGTGGGACTATCACCGGAGCCTGCTTTGGGGAAACGGTACGTTTAATCCCATCCTGAACTATACGGTAAAGGGTATCCTCTACTATCAGGGCTGTTCGAACGTGGGTGATCCCGGCGATCAGTACTCTGAGCGGATGAAGCTGTTGGTAGAACAGTGGCGCTCACAGTTCGGCCTGGGTGAGATTCCCTTCTATTTCGTTCAGATAGCACCTTACAGGTATGATGACAACGACAATGCCATCAGTGGTGCTTTGTTGCGTGAACAGCAGTGGAAGGCGGCACAGATTATCCCCAACAGTTCACTGGTGTGCATCAACGACCTCGTGTATCCCTACGAGACCACGCAGATCCATCCGACGCAGAAGCAGCAGGTGGGTGAGCGGCTGGCCTTCACGGCGCTGAACCGCGACTATGGCTTCGAGACGGTGCAGTATAAGAGCTCGTCGTATAAGGATATGACCATCAAGGGTGATACGGTGTTTATCCATCTGCAGGACAACTATTGGTGTGATGCGCCCTTCGAGCAGATGGAGGGTTTCGAGGTGGCTGGTGAGGACCGTGTATTCTATCCGGCTCAGGCCCGGCACTTCTGGCAGCCTGGCGGTGGCTATTGGGATGAGGCGATCATGGTGACGGCTCCCGAAGTGAAGCAGCCCGTCGCCGTGCGCTATTGTTTCAAGAACTTCCAGATCGGTAATGTGAAGAACGGCGGCAATCTGCCCCTCTTCCCCTTCCGCACGGATAATTGGTGATAGTATGAAAGATCATCCATTAGAGGTATTCCGGTACTGTCCGAAGTGTGGCAGTAACGATTTTAAGATCCATAACGCCCTGAGCCGGCACTGTGCTAACTGCGGATTTACATATTATCAGAACCCGCGGGCCTCGACGGCAGCCTTTATCATCAATGAGAAGGGTGAGTTGTTGGTGGCCCGTAGGGGGAAGGAGCCGGCCAAGGGGACGCTCGACCTGCCTGGTGGCTTCGTGGACAACAACGAGAACGCCGAACAGGGTATGGTGAGGGAGATACAGGAAGAGACGGGGCTGGTGATCAGTACCGACGACGTGAAGTATATGTTCTCCATTCCCAATGTCTACCACTACTCCGGGATGGACATCCATACGCTCGACTTCTTCTTCCTCTGTCATGTGGGTGAGGATGCCGAGGTGAAGGCGGCTGACGATGCGGCCGAACTCACGTGGCTGCCCCTACGGGAGGTGTATGTGGAACGCTTCGGATTGCGTTCGATACGCGAGGCGGTACACCGTTTTCTGAAAGAAAAGGTGAAAAGGTGAAAAAGTAAAAAAGTTAATAAAACTAAAAATCCTCTATATATATAAGGTGTAATTGCGTTTTTTGCTTACTTTTGCAGCCCGTAAGAAAATAAAACGATAAAAAGTATGCAGAAAAACTTAGTGATCGTGGAGTCTCCGGCAAAGGCGAAGACGATAGAGAAGTTCCTCGGAACGGACTTCAAGGTGATGTCGAGCTATGGCCACATCCGCGACTTGAAGAAGAAAGAGTTGAGTGTCGACGAGAAGACGCTCGAACCGGAATATGAGATTCCTGAAGAGAAGGCCAAGCTGGTGGCAGACCTGCGTTCCAAGGCCGAGAAAGCCGAGAAGGTATGGTTGGCATCCGATGAAGACCGTGAGGGAGAAGCCATCTCCTGGCACCTGTGTGAGGTGTTGGGTCTGGACAGCAAGAAGACTAGCCGTATCGTGTTCCATGAGATCACTAAGCCTGCTATCCTGGAAGCTATCGAACATCCCCGTCATCTGAATATGAACCTGGTGAATGCCCAGCAGGCCCGTCGCGTGTTGGACCGTATCGTCGGTTTCAAGGTCTCCCCTGTGCTGTGGCGCAAGGTGAAGCCCGCCCTCTCTGCCGGTCGTGTGCAGAGTGTGGCCGTCAGACTCATCGTGGAGCGTGAGCGTGAGATCCAGAATTTCAAGAGTGAGATCTATTATGTGGTGAATGGTGTCTTCGCCATCACCAACCCCGACGGTTCTGCCACGGAGGTGAAGGCACAGCTGGGCAGCCGTTTCAAGAC
>JAEEPF010000089.1 GCA_016284635.1 Prevotella sp. | reverse complement strand
CACCACCCATACCGGCAGTGATGAATGCCATACGGGTGCCGTCGGAGAGCATGGCGCGGATGTCCTCGATGCTCTCTTCGGCGGCCAGGCGGGCCTTCTCGGGCTTGTTACCTGCGCCGAGGCCTTCCTTACCTAACTGCAGATGGACGGGTACAGGCGAGTCGTTGAGCGCCTGGTTGTCTGTGTTGCAGAGTACGAACGTGACATCGTGGATGCCTTCACGATACATGTGGTTGACGGCATTACCACCTCCGCCACCGACACCAATCACCTTGATGATACTGTGTTCCTTCTCGGGTGCACCGAAATCCAGAATCTGAATATTATTGTCTGACATATTTTCTTGAACTTTGAACTTTGAACTTTAAGCTTTGAACTTTATGATTACTTCAGAGGGCAGGTTATTCCTCTTCGATCATGGATTTACCGAATTTAAGGATGCCGCGCTTGGCCTTGTTCCAGATGCTGTTAGCCTTCTTCTCGGCCGCAATGCGCTCGCGCTCTGCGGCTTCCTCTGCCTGGCGCTGACGTTCTTCCTCTTCCTGCTGACGACGTTTCTCCTCGTCGGCGGCCTTCTTCTCGCTCTCGGTGCGGATGACACCCTGCGGAATCTCACTGGCCTGACGGGGCTGACGGGGATCGGCAGCAGCTGCTGAGGGATCCTTCTCCTTGCGTGTGCTGAACAGGTCGCCATTGGGATCGACACCCTCACCTGCACAGTTGATGTCGCCCTTGGCCAGCAGGCCGAGTACGGTGTTCATCATACCATTGCGAGACTTGATATCCTCATTACCGGAGAGAATCGTCTGGGTGACGAACTTCGCGATACGGATCTTCTCAACGTGGGTATGGTTGGCGAAGGCGCGCTCGATATTCTTCATGTTCGAGCCGCCACCAGTGAGGATGATGCCTCCCAGCAGCTTGTCGTAGAACTCTGACGGCACTTGGAACCACACGTTCTCTATGATCTCTTCAAGGCGGCCCTCGACAATCTCGATGAACTTACGGCTCTCAATCTGACGCTCAGTGTCGATAGAATATTTCAGGTCGTTGTCGATTTCGTTGTTGTCGGTGTAAGCCGAAGCGTATTTCAGTTTCATGCGCTCGGCATCGCTCTCCTCCATCTGCAGGGTGGCGATGTCCTTGGTGATGTTGTTGCCTCCGAGGGGGATGACGGCGAGGTGGCGAAGGATGTTCTTCGAGTAGACGGAGACGGTGGTGGTATCAGCACCGAGGTCGACAAGCACACAGCCCGAACGCTTCTCTGTCTCGGTGAGTACGCTGTCGGCGAGTGCCAGCGGGGCGAGGTACATCTCCGCCACGCGGATGCCGGCTGTCTCGAAGCACTTGTTCAGGTTCTTGTAGAACGCCTTGCGCTCGAGGATGTTGAGGAAGTTACCTTCGAGATGAGTAGCCTGGATGCCCACAGGGTCGAGCTGCAGCTGCGAGCCCACCTTGTATTCCTGTACGGCGGCATCAAGGATCTCCTGGTCCTGATAGGTCATGTTACGATTCGCATCCATCAGCTCGATAACCATATCCTGAGTGACGATGGTCTCGCTGGGCAGGTCTTTCGAGATGATGTTTCGGACACCACGAATGGACTGTCCGCCCACACCGACGTACACCTGCGTAATTTCAGTCTTGAGTTGGTTTTCCAGCTTCTTGATGATGCTGGTAAGGCATTGGGCGGTCTTGTCGATGTTGTAGACCACACCCTTTCTGATGAAAGAGGACGAGTTCTCCTTCACAACGGCCAGAACGTTGATGCTGCCGTCGAGGTTCTTCTGTCCAGCGATACCGGTCATCTTGGATGATCCGAGTTCGATTGCTACGATAAATTCCTTTGCTGCCACCATATATAATAAACTTTGAACTTTAAACTTTGAACTTTGCGCTCGGCTTTGCCGCTTGGCATCGCCAAGAACTTTATGATTACTTTTACCTTTTAATTCTTCACTTTTTCATTTCTTTGCTTTCTTGCAGATGATCTGATTGTCGAATTCGACGTTGATATAAGAGTATTTGTTCCAGCCTGCCTTGTTGAGACCGTAGAGATAGAACTTACGCATACGTTCCAGTTTCTTTGCGATGCCGAGGGGGGCACCGATGAAGATGATATGGTCACCAACACGGGGTACGAGTTCCATCGTCAAGTCGGGCAGCACATTAATCTGCACTATCTGGTTCTGCCAGAACTTGTCCTGCATGATGCTGTTCGCCACACGGCTCAGATGTGTCTGAGCATACTTACGGCTGATATGACCTGTGGCAATGATAAGGTCGTTGACGAAACGGTTCTCCGGCATCACGCTGCCGTGAGAGTCGATGTAGTAGTTTTCACCGTTGTCGGCCATCACCTTCACAACAGGTACACGCTGCCGCACCTGGATGCAGACTTCGCCACTCTGCGTCTTATAGACCTCTGCCTTCTCGACGAACGGACTCTTCAGAAGTGTCTCCTCAATCTTCCGTGAACTGATGTCGTGCATCGGCTGCGAGAGGGGATAAACCTTCTCCTGACGCAGCATCTTGCTGATCTCATCGGCCGTCAGGAAACCGTCCACGATGTTCTGCTCGATATCGGTCTTCACCTCCGTACACTGAGAGGCTGTCACATCGGGTTTATTGAACGATGTAACGGCCAACACCAGATAGGCGGCGATGACGATGTCGCAGAGGACAATAAGGGACTTCTTCCAGTTGATGGTCATTTTGACTTTGAACTTTGAACTTTGAGCTTTAAGCTTTGAACTTTGAGCTTTGAACTTTGAGCTTTGAACTTTGAGCTTTGAGCTTTATGATTACTTAATTTTACTCTTCAGGAGTTTGGTGATTTGGGGGACGAGGTTATCGAGGTCGCCAGCACCGAGGATGACGAGCACCTCGAACTTGTGCGTCTTGACGTAGTCGAGCACCTGGTCTTTCTGGATCATCTCTTTCTTCACACCCTCCTTGAGGTTGTCGTAGATGAGTTGCGAGGTGACGCCCTCGATGGGCAGTTCACGGGCGGGATAGATCTCCGTGAGGATGACTTCATCCAACTGACTCAGCGCCTCAGCGAAATCCTTGTAGAAGTCGCGGGTACGGGTGTAGAGGTGCGGCTGGAAGATGGCTGTGATGTGCTTGTCCTTATACAATTCACGGATGCTCTTCGCACTCTGGTAGATTTCCTTCGGGTGGTGGGCATAGTCGCTGAGGAACACCAGACGCTCGCTCTTGATTTTGAAGTCGAAGCGACGGTCCACACCGCCGTAGGTCTTCATGCCATACTTCAGCTCGTCGGCCGTACAGCCGTTCAACTGAGCCATCGCCATCGCGGCAATGCCGTTCTCGATATTGATGGGGATGGGCTGTCCGAGTTCCACATCCTTCACGCACTCGATGGGAGAGACAAAGTCGAAGGTGATGCCGCCATTGATGATGCGGACGTTCTCTGCGTGGAAGTCGCCCTCACTGAGACTGTAGTCATAGCGACGGACACCGTTCTGCAGGTTCTCCTTCATCTCCAGGTCGCGATGGATGATCAGTGCACCGCCGGGCTGGATGAGTTCCGAATAGTGGCGGAAACTCTCGAGATAAGCCTCCTTCGTGCCGTAGATGTCGAGATGATCGGGATCGGTGCTGGTGATGACACTCATCCAGGGACGGAGCCAATGGAATGAACGGTCGAACTCATCGGCCTCGATGACGACAAAGTCGCTGTCGGAGAGGATATAGTTCGTGCCATAGTTCTTCGAGATGCCACCGAGGAAGGCGTTACAGTCAAGATGGCTCTGGTGCATGATATGGGCGCACATCGTCGAAGTGGTCGTCTTTCCGTGAGTACCAGCCACACAGAGGCCCTTATGCGACTGTGTGAGGGTGCCGAGCACCTGTGCCCGCTTCTGGATCTCGAAGCCGTTCTCCTGGAAGTAACAGAGTTCCTTGTGAGTTGTCGGGATAGCGGGGGTATAGATAACGAGACTGGACTTCGGCTGTTTGCAGGCGAAGGGGATCTCATCGACGTTCTCTTCATAATGCATCAGCACGCCTTCCTTCTCCAGATGGCGCGTGAGGTCAGAGGGTGTCTTGTCATAACCCGCCACTACGAATCCCTTTTTCAGGAAGTAGCGTGCGATGGCACTCATGCCTATGCCGCCGGCACCGATGAAGTAGACTGCTCTAATATCTTTATTTTCCATTTACCTATTTACTTTTCACTTTTCACTTAACTTAATAACCTCACGGGCGATGATTTCCGCAGAATCGGGCAGCGCGAGTTTCTTCACGTTCTCACTCAGCACCTTCAGGCGCGCTTCGTCCACCACAGTTCTGACAGCGAGGTCGAGCAGGGTGTCAGGAGCCTCAGCGTCCTTCACATAGAGGGCGGCTTCTTTGTCTGCGAGGGCGAGTGCGTTCTTCGTCTGATGGTCCTCAGCCACATTGGGACTGGGCACAAGGATGACGGGCTTACCGATGAGGCAGAACTCGGAGATGCTGCTGGCACCCGCACGACTGATGACGAGGTCGGCAGCACGATAGGCAGTACCCATATCTGCGATGAAGTCCGTCACTTTCAGGTTAGGGATGTCCTCACCCTTCAGGCGCTCGGCAATCTCGGCACTGTAATACTTTCCCGTCTGCCAGAAGAACTGGATGTCGCACGCCTTCACAAGTTCGAGATGTTGCAGCACGCTCTCGTTGATGGTGCGGGCACCTAAACTGCCACCCACCAGCAAGATGATCTTCTTCTCAGGGTCAAACCCAAGTTGACGGGCAGCCTCCTCACGGGAGAGTTTCGTGTCGAGCAGGTTCTGGCGCACAGGATTTCCCGTCAGGATAATCTTATCTGCAGGGAAGAAGCGTTCCATTCCTTCATACGCCACACAGATCTTCGAAGCCTTAGCGGCCAGCTGCTTGTTCGCCAGACCCGCATAACTGTTCTGCTCCTGGATCAGTGTGGGGATGCCCAGACTGTTGGCAGCTCCGAGGGCGGCACTGCTGGCATAACCTCCTACACCCACAGCCACATCAGGTTTAAACTCGCGCAGAATCTTCTTGGCAAGCCACTTGCTCTTCAGATAGTCGATGGCCACACCGATGTTCGCAGGCTTCCACAACGGACGGAAGAAGCCGCGAATGGGCAGGCCCTCGATCACATAGCCTGCTGCCGGCACGCGCTGCATCTCCATACGGCCCTTGGCGCCAATAAACAGGATGGCTGCATCAGGACACAAGTCCTTGATGGCATTGGCGATGGATACGGCGGGGAAAATATGACCGCCTGTACCGCCTCCACTGATGATGACTCTTAACGCTTTGCTCATACTCCTTTACTCCTTCTCTCCTTACTCCTTATTATTAATTGCGTGCAAAATTACAAATTAAATTTCGTTTAACGACATTTTATCGCCCTTTTTTTTCGCAGAACGGCTAACACTTAATATAGCTCCGATATAGGCACAGTTGATGATGGTCGAAGTGCCACCTCTGGAGATCAGCGGCAACGGCTGTCCCGTCACCGGAGCGATGCCCACAGCCACCAGCATATTGAACGATGCCTGAATGACCAGCATCAGTGCCAGTCCGAGTACGAGGAAGGCAGGGAAGTTGTTGTCGCAGCGGCTGGCGATACGGGCAGCACGGAAGAGCAGCACGATATACAGCAGCACGACGAAGCCGGCACCGATGATACCCAGTTCCTCGATGATGATGACGAAGATAAAGTCACTGAACGCCTGCGGCAGGAAGTCGCGCTCAATAGACTGTCCGGGACCCTTGCCAATGATATTGCTGTTGACGATGGCGATGTTCGCGTGAGCCACCTGCGCATCCTTGTCGAGGTCGTAGTCCTGCGGAGCCACATATTTCGAGTTCAGTTTCTTGTCGATACGGTTCTTCCACGTAGCAAAGCGGTGGAGAGGGCCTTTCTTCGTACTCTTCTCTGTCTTGCCGTTGGCAACGGACTCCGTCTGTGTCTCAGCCGTTTCATCACTGCCCTCCAGACTGCCAGCCATATAGACCAGTCCGATGAACAACACAACGACCAGCGCCCCGCCAGCCATCATCTTTCCCAACTGCACAAACGGCACACGACCGATGAACATCATCAGGAAGATGACCACCATGATGAGCGCCGCCGTAGAGAGGTTCTCCAATCCGATGAGAATGATGAAGGGGATAACGACGATGAGGATGAACTTAAACGCCCGTTTGTCGGCACCTTCCTCCCGCTGCATCGCACTGAGAATCTGTGCCGTCACCAGCACCAGCGTACCCTTCGCGATCTCCGAGGGCTGGAACTTCAGGCCAAAGAGACTGATCCAACGTCCGGCATCGTTGGTCCTCTCCCCGAAGAACAACACCCACAACAGCATAATCACCGAGACAATGAGCAGCGCCGGCGTCACGAGCTTGAAGAAACGGCACGGGACGTTCAGGATGAAGATCGCCGCAGCCACACCCATGACGATCTTCCACGAGTGGCCGAGGATGGGCGACAGATAGTTCTGACTTTTGTACGTCAGCGAACTCGAAGCGGAGAACACTTCGACGACACTGATAAGGCACAGGAAGAGCAGCACCATCCAGATAACCTTATCACCCTTAAACAGATTCCCTAATTTAATATTCATCGAGAGATTTACTTATTTCTTTTAGTCGCTACGCTTTGTAAAAGCGCTAAAGCGAGTCCGATTTACGATCTAGAGATTCCTTACCAGTTCCTTGAACTGTTCGCCGCGATCCTCCATATTCTTGAAGAGGTCGAAGGAAGCGCAGCAGGGACTGAGCAGCACGGTCTCACCGGGACTGGCCAACTCGTAACAGGCTGCCACACAGTCTTTCATCGAGTGGGTGTCGCGAACGGGGATGCCCAGACTGTCGAAGTTATCGTGCAACTTCTGGTTGTCGGCACCGAGATACACGATTCCCGAACATTTCTCCTTCACCAGCGGCTTGATGGGATCGTAGTCGTTGCCCTTGTCCTTTCCGCCGATGATGAGCACCACCTTCGTCTTCATCGCCTCCAGCGCATACCAGCAGGCATCGACATTGGTGGCCTTCGAGTCGTTGATATACTGTACGCCGCGCACCATACACACCTTCTCCAGTCGGTGCTCCACACCGGGGAAGTCACTCAGGCTCTTGCGGATCTCCTCCTTCTTGATACCTGCGACGTTAGAGGCGATACCGGCAGCGAGGGAGTTGTAGATATTATGACGGCCCGTCAGACTCAGGCTCTCCTGTTCCATATTAAACGGCTCAGGCTTCTCTATCTTGTACTGGCCTTCTTCGATATAACCGATGACACCCTTCTCCTTCAGATCCGAGAACGGATACTGGATGGCCTTGATGTCGTACTTAGCGAGTTCCCGCTTGATGATGGGGTCGTCGGCCCAGTAGATGAAGGCATCCTGTGGCGTCTGGTTCTGAATGATACGCATCTTCGCATCGACGTAGTTCTGCATCTTGAAGTCGTAACGGTCCAGATGGTCGGGCGTGATATTCAGCAGAATGGCGATATTAGCACGGAAGTCGTACATATTATCCAGTTGGAAAGAACTGAGCTCGATGATATAGTACTCATGCGGATCCTCTGCCACCTGCAACGCCAGCGAGTTGCCGATATTGCCTGCGAGACCAGCATCATACCCCGCCTCCTTGAAGATATGGTAGATCAGCGAGGTGGTGGTAGTCTTACCGTTAGAACCTGTGATACATATCATCTTCGAGTTGGTGTATCGGCCTGCGAACTCAATCTCACTGATGATATGAATGCCTTTCTCCTTGATTTTTACAATCATCGGGGCCGTATCGGGAATACCCGGACTCTTGATGATCTCGTCGGCATTCAGGATCTTTGCCTCCGTATGCTGTCCTTCCTCCCACGCTATCTGGCGGTCGTCGAGCATCTTCTTATACTTATCGGCAATCTTCGACATATCCGACACGAACACATCGAATCCTTCTTTCTTCGCGAGGACGGCAGCTCCCGCACCGCTCTCTCCTGCTCCTAAAATCACAATCCTACTCATATTGTTAATCTGTTACTATGTCTAAAAAGTTATTCTGTCTAACGCATCTTAAGCGTTATTATCGTCAGTGCCGCCAGGATGATGGATGTGATCCAGAAGCGGATGGTGATCTTCGACTCGTGGAAAGGACGATTGGGCCAGCCTTTCAGGATATAATGGCTGGTGGCGTCGAGCTGCGAGTCGAGTTTACGGAAGTTATCGTGAATCGGCGTCGCACGGAACACACGCACTCTCTTGCCCTTCCTCTTCTGGATCTTGAACCACTGCGTCTGGATGATCACACTCAGGCTCTCCACGAAGAAGATGCCACAGAGGATAGGTAGCAACAGTTCCTTGTGGATGATGACGGCACAGACACCAATGATACCGCCGATGGTCAGCGATCCCGTATCACCCATGAACACCTGTGCGGGGTAGGCATTATACCACAGGAATCCGACCATCGCACCGATGAAGGCGCAGAGGAACACCACCAGCTCCTCTGAGTGCGGGATGTACATGATGTCGAAATACGAGGCGTAGCCGATGTGCGACGACACATACGCCAGGATGCCCAGTGCCACACCGATGATGGCGGAGTTACCCGCACACATACCGTCCATACCGTCGTTAAGGTTCGCACCATTGGAGATGCCCGTCACCACGAAGATGGTCATCAGCACGAACAGCACCCATCCGGCAGCCACCTTGTTCTTACCCAAGAAGCCCATCACGTTGGAGTAGTTCAGGTTATGGTTCTTCACGAAGGGGATCGTCGTCTGCAGACTCTTCACCGCCTCCTTCTTATGCTTCACCACTGTTCCCGTCGTCTCTGTATTAATCGTCTCTTCCTGCGTTATCTGTGTTATCTGTGGCTCATTCAACGTCTCGCGCACAACGGCATCGGGACTCAGCCACAGCGTCAGACCTACGATGAAACCGATACTCACCTGTCCCACAATCTTCCATTTACCTTTCAGACCGTCTTTGTTACGACGGAAGATCTTGATATAGTCATCGAGGAATCCCAGGAATCCCAGCCAAATGGTAGTAACGATCATCAGGATGATGTAAATGTTTCTGATACGGCAGAGCAGCAACACCGGCACGAGGATGCTGACGATGATGATGATGCCGCCCATCGTGGGAACACCCTTCTTCTCAACGCCGAAGGGGTCGATGCTCGGATCGCGCTCCGTCTCGAAGATCTTCCGGCGCTTCATCCACTTGATGAACCGCTCACCGAACCACGCGGAAATCAGCAACGCCAATATCAGCGTCAGCAACGCACGGAAGGAGATATAGCTCCACATGTGCGAGCCCGGGATATCATACTGCTCTAAGAACCTGAAGAAATAGTATAGCATAAGTATTGTCCTTTTAACTTCCCTTTAACTTCCTTTTAACTCCCTTTTAACTTCCAAATATCTCGCGGACCACTTCCTTGTCGTCGAAGTGATGCTTCACGCCTTGAATCTCCTGATAGTCCTCGTGGCCTTTGCCCGCAATGAGGATCACATCGCCCTTCTCTGCCATCATACAGGCTGTACGGATAGCCTCACGACGGTCTACGATACTGATGACTTTTTTCATCTGACGGGCATCGAGTCCTTCGAGCATATCATTGATGATATCCTGCGGCTCCTCGAAACGGGGATTGTCAGACGTGATGATCACACGGTCGCTCTGTTTCACTGCCTCCTGAGCCATCAGCGGACGCTTGCCCTTGTCGCGGTTACCGCCCGCACCACAGACGGTGATCACTTTACCCTTACCGTCGAGCACCTCGTGGATGGCATTGAGCACATTCTCCAAAGCGTCGGGCGTATGGGCATAGTCAACGATGGCGGTATAGCCCTCAGGCGAACGGATAGGCTCCAGACGGCCACTCACACTCTTCAAGGTGCTGAGGATGAGCAGGATGTCGTCGGGATTCTTGCCCAGCATCACCGCTGCACCATAGACGGCGAGCAGGTTGCTCACATTGAACTTTCCGATAAACTGCACACCCACCTCCTTGCCGTTGATGTCGAGATACATTCCCTCGAAGTGGCACTCGATGATCTTCGCCTTGAAGTCAGCCATACTGCGGGTGGAATAGGTCTTGATCTGAGCCTCACAGTTCTGCACCATAAACATGCCATTCTTATCGTCGGCATTGGTGATGGCGAAGGCATCTTTTGCGAGACCGTCGAAGAAGGCTTTCTTTGCATCGCGGTAGTTTTCGAAGGTCCCGTGATAGTCCAGATGGTCGCGCGTCAGGTTGGTAAAGATACCACCTGCGAAATGTAGTCCTCCGATACGGTTCTGGGCGATGGCGTGACTGCTGCACTCCATGAAGGCATACTCACAGCCGGCATCCACCATCCGGGCCAGGAGCTTGTTCAGCTCGATGGGATCGGGCGTCGTATGGTCTGCGGCGATGGCCTCATCCTCGATATAGTTGCAGACAGTAGAGAGAAGGCCGCACTTGTGGCCGAACTTACGGAACATATTATATAATAAGGTGGCGATAGTGGTCTTGCCATTGGTACCGGTGACGCCTACGAGCTTCAGCTTCTGTGAGGGCTCGCCATAGAACTGCGTAGCCACCTCGCCGACACAGTCTTCCGTCGATTCAACGGCGATGTAGGTGATGCCAGGCTCCCTCTTGTTGGGGAAATACTCGCACAAGACGGCCACCGCCCCTTGCTCGATGGCTTTGGGAATGAACTTGTGGCCGTCGGTCTGAGTACCAGGGATGGCCACGAACAGATGTCCTGCCTCAATTCGGCGGGAATCAATGTTTACGCCCGTAATCTCGATGTCATCGTCACCGAGCATATTGAGCACCTCTACATTCTTAAGCAGTTCCTTCAGTTTCATATCACTTATCTTCTTTAACTCCTTTAACTTCCTTAACTTCTCAATTCATCACCAGTTCACAGACCATTCCCTGTTTGACAGCAGTGCCTGCAAAGATACTCTGCGACTTCACCTTTCCCCGACCTCTCACGCGAGCCTTCACACCGCGGCTCTCCAACTGGTACACCGCATCGCGGGCACCCATACCTACGAGGTTCGGCACAATGTTACGCGCCGTCTTCGGGGCAGCGGCCTGCAGTCCTTTCACGCCGAGACTGCTCATCACATAGTTGGCAGCCTCCGTATCGCCCGTTTTCACTTCTGGCGTAAAGGTGGAGTTCTCATCACGGGCATCATCGACGCTGAGCTTCAGGTGCTGCGCCATCACGCCCTCGGAGATCTTGTGGAACACCACACCACTCATACCGCCACCCGATGCGGGCAGACCCGACTTCTTCAGACAGACAATGCACGTATAGCGAGGATCGTCGGCGGGGAAGTATCCGGCAAAACTCAGCCAGTAGCGTGTGGTTCCGGAGTGGTAACTGCCGTACTGGTCGGCCACCTGTGCCGTTCCCGTCTTTCCGGCCACCTTGAAGCTCTTCGAACCAGCCTTACGCCCCAGTCCCTGACTCACCACATGTTCGAGGATCGTCTGCATCGTCTTGATGGTCTGCGGCTTGGCGATGCGCTCTTTCAGCACCTCGGGCTCAAACTCACGAATCACCTGTCCGTCCTTCACCAGCTGCTTCACGAAGCGCGGCTTCATCATCTTACCGTTGTTGGCGATGGCATTGTAGAACGATACGGTATTGATGGGTGCGATCTGCGTCTCGTAGCCGATACTCATCCAAGGCAGCGTGGTCTTACTCCAGTATTTCGCGCGGTCGGTGGTCTTCGTGTCCGGCATACGGATATACGGCGGCTGATAACCCACGAGGGGGATCTTCAGGTCTTCGTGGATACCCACACGGTAGAGACCTTGCACGTATTTGGTCGGATTGCCGCCATAGAACTTATCAATCACGTAACTGACGCCGATGTTCGAACTGACCTCAAGGGCTCGCGCCACATTGATGTCCTGATAACCACCGCGACGCCAGTTGTGGTCTTTCATCGGACGTCCGTGCATCTCCATCACACCGCTGCCGGTATGGATGACGAAGCTCGTGTCCACCACCCCGTCGTCGAGGGCCACGAGGAACGAGGCGACCTTGAACACCGATCCCGGCTCACAGCGGAAGCTGATCGCGCGGTTCACCATCTCGTAGTAATGACCGTCGAGTCCCCTTTCCATATTCACGATGGCCTTGATGTCGCCCGTCTTCACCTCCATCAGGATGGCAACGCCCATCTCACCGCCGATCTCCTTCAACTCGTCGATGACAGCGTGCTCGGCCAGATCCTGCATCCCCACGTCGATCGTGGTTACGACATCGGCACCGTCGATGGGATTCAGCACGGGGATGTCCATATACTTATTCAGGACCTTACGACGGTGCATCAGTCCGTTGGTTCCACGCAGGATGGTGTCGTAGGAGAGTTCAAGACCGTATTTCGCGCTGTCCTTCGCACCGTACATATCGCCGATGGTACGCTGAGCCAGCGAACCGAACGGCCGGCGACGGGCGTTGTTCTCCTCCCAGTGGAAGCCGCCCCTGTACTTCGGCAGCGAGAGGAACGGCAGAGCCTTCACCTCGCAGAACGTGTTATAGTCGATGCGTCGCGGCCAGATTGCCCAGTTGCGGGCACCCACGCTACCGTTGCGCTGCACCTTATGCTTGCCCTCCATGAGATTCTGCTTGAACTCTTCGATCGAACGAGAGGGGAATATCTCGTGCAGACCAGCACAGAGGCTGTCGAATTTCTCCACCCACAGCGAGTCGCGCTTCTTCACCCACGTCGTATCGTCGGCACCAGCCTGGAAGTCCAGATATATCTTGTATTCGGGGATACTGCTTGCCATCAACTGCCCGTCGCAACTGAGAATGTTACCGCGTCCGGGCTTCACGCTCACGCTGTCGCGCTTCAGCCTCGATGCCACTTCCTCCCAGTACTGCTTCTTCGCCGTCATGATATAGAGGGCCTTGCCGATGATGGCAAACCCTATCAGTGTCATCACAATCGCGATGGCGAAATAGCGGGGCATTACTTTATCGTTCCTGAACTTACTCATTCCTCACTCTTCATTTATATAAATAATGTATGGCGGCTGGTCGGCGACGTGCAGCACACTGTCCTTGTTCTGTTTCAACGCTTCGAGCACGTGACTCTCACGGCACTTCTCCGTCAGCGTACTGGAGCACGAGAGGGCCTTGTACTTCGCGTCGAGCACTTCCTTCTCCAGTTTGTCGATGGCCAGCATATCCTGCTGACACTGGTACCTGAACGCCACATAGACGATGGTGAAGACCACCATCAGCAAGAAGAGCCAAATCTGACGGCGCACCATATCGGCAGTCAGGAAGTCGCCACCGAGGATCGTACGGAGTGTCAGCGTCGGCGTCAGCTTGGGATCTTCTTCCTTCGCCTGCTCCTTGATCTTCTGGATGGTCTTACGCGCCTGTTCCTTCATCTCCTCGGCTTCGTCTTTCAGAGTGGTATCCCCCTTCTGCGCCTTTTCCCCTCCTGAGTAGGAGGGGTTAGGGGTGGTCTGATCCGCCTCAGACAGAACTTTCTGCTCCGCCTCCTCTTCCACGACCGTCTCCTGAATCTCAAATTCTATATCGTCTTTCTTCTTACCCATATCTTTCTTCTCTGTGTTAATCCACCTTCTGTGATCATCAGTGTAATCTGTGGCTTACTTACCACCTCTCTCTGCGATTCTCAACTTCGCGCTCCTGCTCCTGGGGTTCCTCGCCTGCTCCTCCTCATCCGGCACAATCACCTTCCCGCCGATCTGACGGAAGGGCGACTCCGTACGCCCGAAGAAATCCTGTTTCACCTTTCCTTCCACATTACCCGCCTTCATCATATTCTTCACCAGACGGTCTTCCAACGAGTGATAGGTAATCACCGAGAGCCTGCCGCCCTCGCAGATGAGGTCTCTGGCGCCGTTGAGCATCTCCTTCAGAGCATCCATCTCGTGGTTCACCTCGATGCGCAGTGCCTGGAACAGCTTCGCAGCATCCTTCTTCCATTTCCCGTCTTCAATTGTCAATTTTCCATTGTCCATTGTCAATTGAATCAATTCACTTGTGGTCTCGATGCGTTTCCCGGCTCTTGCTTTCACGATAGCGGCGGCTATCCTTCGGGCGTTTTTCAGTTCACCGTAGATATAGAAAATGTCTGACAACTGCTCCTCGCTGTAATTATTTACGATGTCCGCTGCCGTCATCCCCGAGCGCTTGTTCATCCGCATATCGAGGGGTGCGTCGAAACGGAAGGAAAAGCCGCGTGTCTCGTCATCGAAGTGGTGGCTCGACACACCGAGGTCGGCCAACAGTCCGTCGATCTCCTCGATGCCGTAGTAGCGCATCCAGTTCTTCAGATAACGGAAATTACTTCTTACAAACGTGAAGCGCTCATCGCTGACGATGTTCTGCTCTGCATCCTCATCCTGATCGAAGCTGTACAGGTGTCCCTCTGCGCCTAACCTGCTGAGGATCTCACGGCTGTGTCCGCCGCCGCCGAAGGTTACATCCACGTAAACACCGTCGGGCTTGATTCCAAGCCCGTCGACGCTCTCCTTCAGGAGCACTGGTACGTGATAACCCTCAGCTGTAATCATTCTTCTCCCGACATAATCCTTTCAAACTCCGCGCCGAACTCCTCATCGCTCTTCAGCGACTTCTGCAGATCCTGCGGCGACCAGATCTCGATGGTATCGTCCATACCGATGAACTGCAAGTCCTGCCCGATGCCTGCCGCCCGCTGGA
>JAEEPF010000267.1 GCA_016284635.1 Prevotella sp. | reverse complement strand
CTCAGCAGTCTCCCTATTATTGGAAAGAAAATGTGTAAAGGTAAAAAAGTAAAAAGGTAAAAAAGTAAAAGCAGGCTGAATGAATGACAATGTTATATATAAACTTGGTAAGACGTTTGCATTGAGAATCATAAAGTTATATACATATCTTTGTGACGAGAAAAAAGAATATGTTATTTCAAAACAAATATATCGTTGTGGCACTAGCATTGGAGCGAATATAGCAGAAAGTATTTATGCTCAGAGTGAAGCCGATTACGTAAATAAGCTTAAGATATCTCTCAAAGAGGCAAGTGAGACTAGGTATTGGTTAGAGCTTTTGTATGAATCAAGCATTATTGATGAATTGCAATATCAGTCTCTTCTCAATGATCTTAGTACGATAATAGGAACGACAATAAATATAATTAATAAAATCAATAAGAAATGAAGAAGTTTTTGTTTTTTGTTTTACCTTTTTACTTTTTTACTTTTTTACCTTTAAAAGCCGATGAGGGTATGTGGACGTTGTATAACCTGCCGAATGCCGTCTATGAGACGATGAAGCAGGAGAACTACGAACTGCCGTACGGCGCTTTGTATGAGGGCGACGATGCCATCAAGAACTGCGTCGTGAACTTCGGTGGCTTCTGCTCGGGTGTGGTCGTAAGTCCTGACGGTCTCGTGTTTACCAACCACCACTGCGGCTTCGAGGCCATCCGTTCGCACTCGACGGTGGAGCACGATTATATGCTCAACGGCTTCGTGTCGAACTCCTTTGAGGAGGAACTGCCCAACAAGAACCTCTTCGTCTCGTTTATGGTGGAGCAGAAGGATATCACCGCCATGCTCGATTCGCTCGGCATCCAGCAGATGAACAATGACGACCGGTATAACTTCCTCGACTCGCTTGAGAATGCGATGTTGAAGGATATCGTGAAACAGGACTCCACCCTCCGTGTGGAGATCAAACCCTTCTATGAGGGTAATAAATACTATCTGACCACCTATCGCGACTACGAGGACGTACGACTGGTGTTCGCCCTGCCCAAGTCGATGGGTAAGTTTGGTGGTGAGACGGACAACTGGATGTGGCCGCGTCAGACCTGTGATTTCAGTGTGTTCCGTGTCTATGTCGATCCCAAGACGGGCGGGCCTGCGAAGTATTCGGAGGATAATGTGCCGATGAAACCGAAGAAATGGGCTCAGGTGTCGTTACAAGGTTATGTGCCAGGGTCGTTCTCGATGACCATCGGCTATCCCGGCAGCACGAGCCGTTATCTGTCGAGCTATGGTATCCAGGAGCGTCGTAACGCGATGAACGAGCCGATGTACCAAACCCGTGAGGTGAAGCAGGACATCATGATCCGTCACATGCGGGCTGATGAGGCCGTGCGTATCAAGTACGACTCGAAGTATGCCCAGAGTTCGAACTATTGGAAGAACAGCATCGGCATGAACAAATGTATCGACAGCATCGGCCTGATCCGTCAGAAGGCGGCCTACGAGCAGAAGATTCGCCAATGGCAGGACTCTACGGGCTATCAGAAGGATAAGCTCGACTTCGCCAAGCTGGAACAGCTTTATCAGAAGCGTTTCCAGGCCCGTCGCGCCCTGACTTTCTATAATGAGACCTTCGGCCGTCGCAATACCGACGAGATGACCCGTCGTGCCCTCCGTGTGCAGAATGGCGCTATCCTCAACGGCAAGGAGGGTAAGCCCAAGTCGTACTATATCGAGTTCAAGGATAATACCGACGAGTGGGACTACGACACCGATCGTGAGATCCTCGCTGCCTTGCTGAAGCACTATCGCGAGAAGGTGGAGATAAAATACCAGCCTGATTTCTTCAACGTCATCGACCACGACTATGGCGGTGACTACCAGAAGTTCGTGGACCGGATATACAAGAAGTCGAAGCTGATGACGCACGACAAGAAGATCTACGTGAACAAGAAGAGCTATCACCGTGATCCGGGTGTGGTCTATGGCGAGAGTCTGATCTCTGTACAGGCTGACATCCGTGCCGACTTGGAGGCAACCTACGACAGCATCGACGTATTGGAGCGTTATCTCTGTGCCGCCAAGTTACGTATGGAGGAGGATATGCCCAACTACAGCGATGCCAACTTCACCATGCGTCTGAGTTATGGTCAGGTGGGTGAGTATCTGCTCGACGGCAAGCCATCGGGCTATTATACCGAGGCCAGCAGCATCGTGGAGAAGATGAAGCGCGGAGAACAGGGTGTCATCGACTACGAGGCAGAGCCTATTATGAAGGAACTGCTGTCCGTCAGCGACTTCGGCAAGTATACCGACAAGAACACAGGCAAGCTGCATCTCTGCTTCCTGTCGAACAATGACATCACGGGTGGTAACAGCGGTTCGCCGATGTTCAATGGCAAGGGCGAACTCATTGGTCTCGCCTTCGACGGCAACTGGGACTCACTGTCATCAGATATCTTCTTCGACTCGCAGCTGGCTCGGTGCATCGGTGTGGATATCCGCTATGTGCTCTATATGATGGAGAAATGGGGCAAGGCCGACCGTCTGCTCCAAGAAATCAAAGCGAAATAACGACTCATAAGCGAATTTCTGTTTAAAAAGTTTGGAGTTTTCAATAATTTGTTTTATCTTTGCAGTGTAATATCGGTAAAGAATGGCTAATTCTATTTTATATTTATTATTAACTCTTTAAAACAAAACGCTTATGAAAAAGATTTTATTGTTAGCAGTTGTGTTGTTTGCAAGCTTGAATGCTAGTGCACAGTTCTATGTTGGTGGATCCGTTGGATTCGGTAGTGTGAAGCCC
>JAEEPF010000088.1 GCA_016284635.1 Prevotella sp. | reverse complement strand
AGTTCGGCCTGAACTACGACATCACGCCCAACCACAAGGTCTATGCCTCGTATGCCATCGCCCACAAAGAGCCGACGCGCAACGACTATGAGGACAATCTCGACACGGAGCTGAAGGCCGAGCGCCTAAACGACCTCGAGGCTGGCTATAAGTTCCAGAGCGAGCACTTCTCGGCTGGAGTCAACATCTACTGGATGAGTTACAAAGATCAGTTTGTGCTGACGGGGGAACTAAACAACATCGGCGAGGCTATCGCCAAGAACGTCGGCGAAAGCTATCGCCTGGGCGTCGAGCTGGAGGCAGCCTGGAAACCCGCTGACTGGTTCCGATGGGATGCCAATGCCACTCTGTCGAAAAACCGTGCGAAGGACTGGGAGGTGACACTGATGGACGGCTCCGTGGAGAGTCTCGGCGACACACCACTGTCGTTCTCGCCCGACTTCATCCTGAACAACATCCTGACCTTCAACTATCGCGGCATGAAGGCCAGCGTGCAGAGCCAGTACGTAGGCGACCAGTATCTGACGAACACAGGGCTCAAGAGCTATCAGACGCTTGACGACAACGGCAAGCCCATCGATGTAAGCATGATGCTCGACGGCCACTTCACCACGAATATCGACCTCAGTTACACGTTCGCCCTGAAGCAGTTGGGCATCAAAGACCTGACCATCGGCGTGAGCCTCTACAACGTCTTCTCTGCCAAATACGACAATAACGGCTGGGCCGCGCCTGCCTTCGTCAAGGAGAACGGTCAGGTAAAGGCGACGGGCTGGGACACCTCAGACCAGTACGAGGCCGGCTTCGCCCCTTCGGCACCATTCAACGCGATGGCTCACCTGTCTGTCAGTTTTTAGAAATCAGTCATATATGATGACCTTCCTGGAAGCGCACTGGCTCGACATCTTCACCACGATACTCGGACTGATCTATATCTGGCTCGAGTATCGTGCCAGTATTGCACTCTGGTTCGTAGGTGTCATCATGCCGGCTATGGACGTTGTGCTCTATTGGGAGCACGGCCTCTACGGCGATGCCGGTATGGCATGCTACTACACGCTGGCTGCCCTCTACGGCTTCTATGTCTGGAAGTTCAAGAAGACTAGGAAGCTGAAACAGTCTCTGCCCATCATCCACATGCCGAGAAGGAAGTACCTGCCCGCCACGCTGTGCTTCTTCCTGGCCTGGGGCGTCACCTATTATATATTAATAAGGTGGACGAACTCCACGGTGCCCGTACTCGACTCATTCACCAACGCCCTGTCGTTCATTGGCATGTGGGCCCTGGCCCGTAAGTATCTCGAGCAGTGGTTCTTCTGGATCGTGGTCGATGTCGTGTGCTGTATGCTCTATGTCCAGAAGGGCATCCCCTTCAAAGCCGGACTCTACGGCCTGTATGTCGTCATCGCCGCCGCAGGCTATTACAAGTGGAAGAAGATGGCCAAAATCACTAAGTATGACCGAGTTTGATGCCGTCATCCTGGCCAATGGAGCGTTCCCTACGGCTGAAGAGCCTTTGCGACTGCTGCGAGAAGCACCCTACGTCGTCTGTTGCGACGGTGCTGCCCGCCACTGGCCCCAGTGCGATGCCATCGTGGGCGACGGCGACTCCGTGCCTGAAGAACTGAGGAGCCGTCTGATACAGATCGACGAGCAGGAAGACAACGACCTGACGAAAGCTACCCGCTACTGTCTGTCGAGGGGTATGCGACGGATTGCCTATCTGGGTGCAACAGGGCTGCGCGAGGACCACACCCTCGGCAATATCTCGCTGATGGCCCGCTATGCACAGGAGTTCGGCGTAGAGCCCCTGCTGGCTACGGACTACGGCTGGCTGGTAGTGGCCGAGGGCCAAAGGCTGTTTGAATCATTTCCAGGCCAACAGGTCAGCATCTTCAACCTCGACTGCCAGTCCCTCGCCTCTGAGGGCCTCCGCTGGCAGTCATACCCTTACACCCAGTTATGGCAAGGCACGCTGAACGAGGCCATGGGCGTCACCTTCATGCTTCAAGGCGACGGTCGCTATATCGTCTATCGCACTTATTATCACAAAAGCAGAGAATAATCTTTACAATAGGCCTCTCAAAACTCGCGTATTAGTCAGGAAACGGACAATGGGCTTCAAATACGCGAGTTTTGAGCCGTTTCGTAATCGCCTGACAGCGAGGCAGTTATGGTTTTTAGGCTCAAATCCAAGCCTCAAAAGGGCTTGTTTTTGCCTCAAAAAGGCTCTTTTTTGCCAAATCAGAGTGGGAGAAACCAGGGATTTTACCCAGACTAAAGTCGGACTTTACCCTAACTAAAGTCCGACTTTAGTCTAAGGAAACTCCGGGAAAGGCCAGAGCGACCCGAAATGGGCAGATTTTGGGCTTCCGCTTTTCTAGAATGAGAATTTTCAGAAGCACTTTTTTAGGCAAGTTTTCTTGACAAGGTATTTCTTTCTCCCCCTGAGTAGGGGGAGCTAGAGGGGGTCTGCGCTCGGCTTTGCCGCTTGCTACCGAAGGGACGCAAGAACCGCTTCATATCTCCCTTGTTCAGACCACCCCTCACCCCTCCTAACTCAGGAGGGGAAATGGTTACAACGGAGGTTTTTGCTTAAACTTTGTTAAATATTCGGTCAAATCATGCAAGATTTCATACCTTTGTAATCTATATAAGTAGGAACTAATTTGTTTTAAGCTTATGAGAAGATATCTATTGTTGCTGACGTTGTCAGTTTGTGTAGCAGCCGCTCAGGCTGCGGCCCCCAAGCGCCCCATGCTGGAGCAAGGTAAGACGTGGACCTATGTCTATCACCAACGTTGGATTGACGAATCACAAGAAACCGAAGGCTTTGTCCATGACGAGCCAATGGGTTTGGTGTATTATCAGCTTAACGGCGACACCATCATCGATGGCCGCCAATATATGAAGATGTACAGGTTCGACGAGAACAACGATAAGAAAATGTATTATGGTGCTTTTCGAGAAGACGAAGAAGGACGGGTGTATTGTGCCAATTATAACGGTGAGAAAGACTATAAGATCTTTGATCTTGGCATGACGTTCGATTACCAACTTCTCCCAGATACCACTATTAAAGAGACAATCAAGGTGAATGGCGAGCCTTTCCATCGCTATCGTTATTTAAATACGAATCCTGACGGTAGCACCTATCAACGGATAACAGCCGTAGAAGGTGTAGGATATCAAGGGTACGGACTTGTAAATTTCATCTATGGACCTCAACCAGATTGCATCTGCGACTACGAATCTTTTGCTACCGTCTACAGCAACGACTTCTATTTCACCGCCTCTGACTTCGACGCTCCCAAGGAGATCGAACTCGCTGAGGGTGAGCAGCAACTGATAGAGAGCAACAACGACTTTGCCTTTAACCTCTTCCGCAAGGCGCGAGGCGACAAGAGTAAGATACTTTCGCCCCTGAGCATCACCTTTGCCTTGGGTATGCTGAACAACGGAGCCGACGGAGAAACCTTGAAAGAAATCAATCAGACGCTCGGCTTCGGCGAGGCTGGAGCTGATGCCATCAATGCCTTCTGTCAGAAGATGCTCAAGGAAGCCAACACACTCGACGACAGGACCAAAGCCCTCATCGCCAATACCATCTTCGTCAACGAAGGTCTCGGCTATCGTCTGCAGGAAGGTTTCATCGACAAAGCCAATACCTATTACGATGCCCAGCCCCAGAACCGTGACTTCAATGATGGCGAGACGCTGGACGTCATCAACCAGTGGGCCAACGATCACACGATGGGCATGATCCCCAAGGTGCTCAACGAAGACTCCTTCCATCCTGATGTCGTCAGTTATCTCCTCAACGCCCTCTATTTCAAGGGCATGTGGAGCAATCCCTTCAGAAAAGACATGACGCGGAATGAGTCCTTTGGCGGAGGAGAAGAAGTGCCCATGATGCACAAGATGGGCCAGGAATTCCAATACACAGAGAACGACCTCTATCAGGCCGTCGTGCTACCCTATGGCAACGGCGCCTACCAGATGACCGTCTTCCTGCCCCATGAGGACAAGACCGTCGGCGAGGTGCTTGAAACCCTCAACGGCAGCAACTGGCAGTTTGAGGGCAGTTGGCAAGAAGTCGATCTGAAACTGCCTCGCTTTGAGACAGATACCTATCAACCGCTGGTAAAGGAGATGTCTGAATTAGGTATGCCTACTGCTTTCTCATTATCTGCCGAGTTCCCCTGGTTCTGCAATACGCCAGTCTACATCAGCAATATGTTCCAAGTGGCCAAGATCAAACTCGACGAGGAAGGCACGGAGGCAGCTGCCGTCACCGTGATAGAAATGGAGAAGACTGCCATGCCTGAGGAGCCGAAGCGATTCCACGCCAATCGCCCCTTCCTCTACGTCATCAGCGAACAGTCCACAGGCGCTATCTTCTTCATCGGCCAATATACAGGAGGTGTAACGGCAGACATCAGAACCGGCATCGTCGGCACAAAGGCAGAACCCAAGACGGATGCTAACAACCTGATTTATAACCTCTCAGGTCAGCGGCTGAGTCAGGAGCCTGTCCGAGGTCTTTGTATCAAGAACGGTAAGGTTATGATTAAATAATTCCCCATGATTGGACACATGTTTGATATGTCGGAGTGGCAAAAAAGTCGCTCCGACATCTGTTTTTAATTTCTTTAACCTAAAAAGAATTGTGTGCGTGCAAAAAATTGCTAATTCACACTTGCCTTTTCGTATTTTCTTTGTACCTTTGCACCGCATTTTTGAAAATAGTAATAACTTAATATTAAAACAGTTAGTAAATATGGCAAAGTTAGATTTGACACAGTATGGCATCACCGGTTCAACCGTGATTGCTCACAATCCGTCGTATGAGTACCTCTATGAAGAGGAGACAAAGGCAGGCCTCGAGGGTTTCGACAAGGGCGTAAACACCGAGCTCAATGCCGTTAACGTGATGACTGGTATCTATACCGGCCGCTCGCCTAAGGACAAGTACATCGTGAAGGATGCACAGAGCGAGGACAAGGTATGGTGGACTTCTGAGGAATACAAGAACGACAACCACCCCATGAGCGAAGAAGTCTGGGCCAAGGTGAAGGAGATCGCCATCAAGGAGCTTTGCAATAAGAACCTGTATGTGATGGACGCTTTCTGCGGTGCCAACGAGGCAACCCGTCTGCGTGTCCGTTTCATCGTCGAGGTGGCCTGGCAGGCTCACTTCGTGAAGAACATGTTCATCCAGCCCACCGCTGAGGAGCTGGAGAGCTTCGAGCCTAACTTCGTGATCTACAACGCTTCTAAGGCTAAGGTTGAGAACTACAAGGAGCTGGGCCTGAACTCAGAGACCTGTGTTGCTTTCAATACCACAACTCGCGAGCAGTGCATCATCAACACCTGGTACGGTGGTGAGATGAAGAAGGGTATGTTCTCCATGATGAACTACTATCTGCCCCTGCAGGGTATCGCTTCTATGCACTGCTCTGCCAACACCGACATGGAGGGTAAGAACACCGCTATCTTCTTCGGTCTGTCTGGTACAGGTAAGACCACTCTTTCCACCGATCCGAAGCGTCTGCTGATTGGTGACGACGAGCACGGATGGGACGACGAGGGTGTGTTCAACTTCGAGGGTGGCTGCTATGCCAAGGTGATCAACCTCGACAAGGAGAGCGAGCCCGACATCTACAACGCTATCCGTCGCGACGCTCTACTGGAGAACGTGACTGTGGACGGCGAGGGTAAGATCGACTTCGCTGACAAGAGCGTGACTGAGAACACCCGTGTCTCTTATCCCATCAACCACATCGAGAAGATTGCCCAGAAGGTGAACCAGAAGAGTGCTGGTCCTGAGGCTAAGAACGTGATCTTCCTCTCTGCCGATGCCTTCGGCGTGCTGCCTCCCGTATCTATCCTGACTCCGGAGCAGACGAAGTACTACTTCCTCTCTGGTTTCACAGCTAAGCTGGCTGGTACAGAGCGCGGTATCACAGAGCCCACTCCTACCTTCTCTGCTTGCTTCGGCCAGGCATTCCTCGAGCTGCACCCCACCAAGTATGCTGAGGAGCTCGTGAAGCGCATGGAGAAGAGCGGTGCTAAGGCTTATCTGGTGAACACCGGTTGGAACGGTACCGGCAAGCGTATCTCTATCAAGGATACCCGTGGTATCATCGACGCTATCCTCGGTGGCGACATCCTGAACGCTCCTACCAAGAAGATTCCTTACTTCGACTTCGAGGTTCCCACACAGCTCAACGGCGTTGCTTGGGGCATTCTCGATCCTCGCGACACCTATCAGAACCGCAATGAGTGGGAGGAGAAGGCTAAGGATCTGGCTGGCCGCTTCATCAAGAACTTCAAGAAGTACGAGGGCAACGAGGCCGGTAAGGCTCTGGTCGCTGCAGGACCGAAGTTGTAATTAATTGACAATTGACAATTGATAATTGATAATTGGCTGCGCTGAAAAGTGCAGCCAATTTAATTTATATCCGTTAATATAGCCAAATTATGACATATTTTCTTTAATTATAAGGTGAAAATGGCTTTTATTTGCGGAATTGTGAGTAACTTTGCAGCCGAATTGTGAGTAAACTCTATATCAGACAAGAATGAACAAGCATTTTTCTGCACTCCTCGCCTTGATGATGGGGGCGCTGATGATGACATCATGCCTCTCGTCAAACGACAGCAGTGATATTATTTATAATAACGACACAGCCATCACCGCCTTCAGCCTGACGACCGTGAACCGCTATATCCATACCACTTCCAAGAGTGGTACGGATTCTGTCTATAAGAAAGTCACCACGTATCCCGTTGCGTTCAGCATCGACCAGTACGATCAGAAGATCTTCAACACGGATTCGCTCCTGGCCGATTGTGACTTGAAGCACGTTCTGGTAAGCATTACCACCAAGAACAGTGGTGTCGTTGCCATCAAGGACGTGAACAGCGACACCCTGCGCACTTACAACTCGACAGACTCCCTCGACTTCACACAGCCCAGGGAGGTTCGCGTCTATGCTCAGGACGGCAGTACCTACCGGGCCTATCAGGTCACGATAAACAAGCATCAGGTGGCCACCGATCAGATCCTGTGGGAGAAGATGCCGGCAGACAGTTATCCCGTCGACGCCGAGAAGGAGAAGTGGGAGCAGATTGTGGCCGAAGCAGGACTGGCCCATTTCATCGGTGCCGGCACGAAGGAGGCTTACGCCTACGACATGGACGGACAGCTGATGGTGAGCAAGGACGAGGGTGCCACATGGACTCCCGACAGTCTCGATGCCAGCGCCTCACTCCTGCCGAAGGAGAACGTGGCCTTCGTCTCATTTCCCTTTGAAGCCAACGAAGAGACTGACTACCAGATTCTCGCTGGTGTCATCGAAGAGGGAGAAGTCGTCAGCGTTGTCTGGCGAAAGGTGGCAGAATCTGCCGAAGACAGTCAACCCGGGAAATGGTGTTTCGTGCCCGTTGAGGTTTTCAACAGATACTCTCTCCCGGCCACAGACGATCTCAGTCTCGTGTGGTTCCATCATAGAGTGCTGGCCATCTGCAGCAGCTGGATCCGCGTCAGCAACGACGGCGGCATCACCTGGAAGAACTATGGCACACTGCCGCTCCCAGCCGATGACCTGATTGCAGTGGAAGCCTGCACAGACGACGAAGGTGCCCTCTGGCTCAAGGAAAAGAATACGGACAACGTATGGCGAGGAATACTCGTAGAGGAGTGAAAAGTGAAAAGTGAGAAGTGAGAAGTGATGAGTGAAAAATATAGGATGAAAGAGAATGTGATATGGGGACGGAGGATTCTGCCACTACTTATCACTTTTCACTTATCACTTTTCACTGCTGCCGCCCAGGATGATCCGGAGTACAAGATGGAGGCAGGAGCAGGAGTCGGACTGGTGGCCTATACTGGCGATTTCAACGGCAGTCTGCTGAAAGGAATGCAGCCCTGGGTCACACTGATTGCCAAATACCACCTGAGTCCACGCTCGGCTGTGGGGTTCAACCTGGGAATGGGCAAGATCAAAGGCTCCAGCAACAATGCTGAGACCTATTATCCCATCGAAGAACCGTATGAGTTCAACAACAGCCTGACGGAAGGTATCATCCGATATGAGTACAACTTCTGGGCTTACGGGACAGGACAGGAATACCGGGGTGCACGGCGACTGGCACCGTTTATCACCTTCGGACTGGGACTGGTCCACCACAGTGGCGAGAATAGCGGCATCACGATGAGCCTGCCCATCGGTGTCGGCATCAAATACAAGATCGGGCAGCGGCTGAACCTCATCGCAGAGTGGGCCTTCAGGTTGACGCCCAGTGATGAACTCGACGGGAGGAAAGACCTCTACGGCATCAAGAGCAGTGGACTCTTCAAGAACACCGACTGCTACGGCGTGCTGCAACTGGCACTCACCTACGACATCTGGATGAAGTGCAAGACGTGTCACAACGACAGGGACTGAAGAAAAGGTGAAAAGGTAAAAATGTGAAAAGGTAAAAAAGAGATATATGAAAGAGCAATTGGATATGAACCGCATCCCTCAGCACATTGCCATCATTATGGACGGCAACGGGCGCTGGGCTATGGACCGTGGGTTGGATCGCACGTTCGGCCACAAAGCCGGACTGGACAATCTGGAGACCATCACCACCCTGTGTTCTAACTTAGGTGTGAAGTACCTGACGGTCTACGCCTTCTCCATAGAGAACTTCAACAGGCCTGCCTATGAGGTGGAGGCCTTGATGGGACTGGTGCTCAGTTTCTTCAAGATGCAGTTGTTCCATGACAATCACGTGAGCTTCCACGTCGTGGGCGATATGAAGAGGCTTCCGCAGAGCGTACAAGACAAGCTGAACTCGATGATGGCGGAGACATCCGGCTACGACGGTATGGCAATGACCATCGCGATGCCTTATTCCTCGAAGCAGGAGCTGGTGAACACCACGAAGATTATCGCCGAAAAGGTGAAGAGCGGTGAGATGAGCATCGATGACATCACGGAGGAGACCATCGAGAAGAACCTGTGGACGAACTGGATGCCCGATCCCGACTTGCTCATCCGTACCGGTGGCGAGGTGCGCATCTCCAACTACCTGCTCTGGCAGTGCGCCTATTCAGAGTTCTACTTCTGTGATTCCTACTGGCCCGACTTCAGCGAAGAGGAGCTCCATCAAGCCATCATCAGCTACCAGAGCCGTCAGCGCCGTTTCGGCAAGACTGAGGCACAGATAGAGGCGGAAAGCGAGGCTTCGCCTCTGAATGATAAAGCATAAATGATAAATGATAAATGTTCCAACGTATATTATATATAAATAAGGTGAAAAGATGGGTGATAGCTTTATCATTTATCATTTCTCCTTTATCATTTAGCCACGTCATGGCGCAGGACAAGATCGTCAACCCCGACATCTCCTATGCCGGCACGCCTCGCAACTGTGAGATCGGTGGCATTGCCGTCGAGGGTGTCGAAGGCTATGAGGACTATGTGCTGGCAGGTCTCTCCGGACTGAGTGTCGGACAGATGATCGAGGTTCCTGGCTCTCAGATCACCGAGGCCGTGAAGCGCTACTGGCGCAACGGACTCTTCTCGAAGGTGAGCATCACTGCCGACTCTATCGTGGGCAGCAAGATCTACCTCTGTATCCATCTTGGCATGCGTCCCCGTATCAGCAGCATCCATTACAACGGTATCAAGAAGGCTGAGCGTGAGGATATGGAGACGAAACTGGGTATGATGCGCGGCGGACAGTTGACGCCGAACATGATCGACCGTGCGAAGATCCTGGCAAAGAAGTATTTCGACGAGAAAGGTTATAAGAACGCCGTGATCGACATCGTCCAGCGCGACGACCCCGAGAAGCCCAATCAGGTAATCCTCGACGTCAACATCGACAAGAAGGCGAAGATGAAGGTTCACAAAATCATCTTCGACGGCAACGAGAAGCTAACGGACAGTAAAATCAAGGGTTCGCTGTTCAGCAAGGGTGCCTTCGGAAAGATCCACGAGGCAGGCAAACTCACGAATATGTTCAAGTCGAAGAAGTTCACCGACGAGCGCTATCATGAGGCCAAGCAGGCACTCATCGACAAATATAATGAGTTGGGCTTCCGCGATGCCACCATCCTCGAAGACTCCGTCTCGAACTACGACGACAAGCACGTCAATGTCTATGTGAAGGTAGACGAAGGCGACAAATACTTCATCCGCAACATCACCTGGGTAGGCAATACCGTGGTGACGACAGACTACCTCAATGCCGTGCTTGAAATGAAGAAGGGTGACGTCTATAACCAGAAGCATATCAACAAGCGACTGAAAGAGGATGACGACGCTGCCGGAAACTGGTACTACAACAACGGTTACGTGTTCTCGAACATCGATCCTGTCGAGGTGAACATCGTCGGAGACTCCATCGACGTGGAGATGCGCGTCACCGAAGGTCCGCAGGCTCATCTGAACCACGTACGTATCTATGGTAACGACCGACTGTATGAAGAGGTGGTGCGCCGTGAACTCCACACGAAGCCTGGCGACCTGTTCAACAAGGAAGCCATCACCCGCTCTATCCGCGATATCGCCTCCATGGGCTTCTTCGATCCTGAGAAGGTGACACCCGACATCCAGCCCAACGGTGAAGACGGAACCGTAGACATCAACTGGATGCTCGAGCAGAAGAGCAACGACCAGCTGGAGTTCTCCTTAGGCTGGGGACAGACGGGTATCATCGGTAAGATCGGTATCAAGTTCAACAACTTCTCCATCCGCAACCTCTTCGGCAAGAACAAGCTCCATCGCGGCATCCTGCCCTACGGTGACGGCGAGCAGTTGGGATTCAGCTTCCAGACCAACGGTTCTTACTACAGTTCACTGAGTGCGAACTACGGCACGAACTGGTTCGGCGGCAAGCGTCCTAACAGCCTGAGCGTCGGCGTGTTCTACTCCAAGCAGTCGGACATCTCCAGCTACTACCGCAACAACGCATTCTACAACAACTATAGTATGTACAGCTACGGCTATGGATCGTACAACACTGGTTTGTACAACTACGACTCGATGCTCGACGACGACAAGACGATGACCGTCTTCGGTGCCTCCATAGGATGGGGTAAGCGTCTGCGCTGGCCAGATGACTTCTTCCAGCTGTCGCTCTCATTGGGTTATACCCGTTATATGCTGCGTGACTGGAGTTACTTCTATATCCACAACGGTAACTGTAACAATATCAACCTGGGTCTGACGCTGTCGCGTACCTCTACCGACAACCAGCTGTTCCCACGTCGTGGTTCCGAGATGGTTGCCTCCGTCACCGCCACGCCGCCCTGGTCACTGTTCGACAACAAGGACTATGCCCATCTGGCCAAGAACAGCAACTCCGCCACGTATGAGCAGGAGTTGCAGGATGTCTACCGCTGGATTGAATACCACAAGTGGAAGTTCAAGCTGCGCTCGTTCACAGCTCTTACAGGCGGTCAGAAGTGCTTCGTGCTGATGACCCGTGCGGAGATAGGACTGCTGGGCAGCTACAACGAGAACAAGCGCTCACCGTTCGAGACGTTCTACGTCGGTGGTGACGGTATGAGCGGCTACTCTTACGGCTACTCCGAGGAGACCATCGGACTGCGAGGCTACGAGAACGGTTCTATCTCTTACTCCGCAGCCTACGAGGAGATGATGAACGGACGTTCCATCTCGTCTTACAACTCCTACGCCTACGACCGCTTCACACTCGAGCTCCGCTATCCGTTTATGCTGGGCAACACCACCATCTACGGTCTTGGCTTCCTCGAGGGCGGTAACGCCTGGGCCCACGCTAAGGACTTCAACCCCTTCAAGATGAAGCGTTCTGCCGGTCTCGGTGTGCGTATCTTCCTCCCGATGGTGGGTCTGATGGGTATCGACTGGGCATACGGCTTCGACGATGTCTACATTAACCAGGCTGGTTCCACGAAGAAAGGCGGAAGCAATTTCCACTTCATCCTCGGACAAGAGTTCTGATAAAGGTAAAAAAGTAAAAAAGTAAAAAAACTATTAAACCATAAGAGAGTTTTAAAGTCAAACAGGTGTAACAAATTAAATTGAACGCTTATGAAGAAATTGATCATCTGTGTCATCTGCGCCATCTGCGGTCTCTCAAGTGCCTCTGCGCAGAAGTTCGCGCTGGTGGATATGGAGTATATCTTGAAGAACATCCCTGCCTATGAGCGCGCCAACGAACAGTTGAACCAGACCTCCAAACAGTGGCAGGCAGAAGTCGACGCCCTCACCACCGAGGCTCAGACACTCTACAAGAACTACCAGAACGAGGTAGTCTTCCTCTCCAAGGAGCAGAAGAAGGCCAAGCAGGACGCCATCGTGGAGAAGGAGAAGCAGGCTGCCGACCTGAAGAAGAAATACTTCGGTCCCGAAGGCGAGCTTTACAAGAAGCGCAACGCCCTCATGTCGCCCATCCAGGACGAGATCTACAACGCCATCAAGGACATCTCCGACACCCGTGGCTATCAGCTCGTGCTCGACCGTGCCAGCGATACCGGCATCATCTTCGGCTCCCCCAAGATCGACATCTCTTCCGAGGTGCTCAGCAAACTCGGCTATTCCAATTAACCGCCTCCATTCCCCTCCTGAGTTAGGAGGGGTCAGGGGTGGTCTGAACAAGCGAATATTAACAAACAAATAAACAAAGAAAAATGAAAAAATTAATCATCTGCGCTATTTGCGCTATCTGCGGTTTCACTACCGCCAATGCACAGGGCAAGTTTGGCCACGTAAACACTCAGGAAATCATTCAGGCTATGCCCGAATACAACACTGCCAAGGCTGAGATTGACAAGCTGACCTCTCAGTATGAGGCTGACCTCAAGGCCATGCAGGACGAGCTTCAGAAGAAGGCTGACGCTTTCGACAAGGAGCAGGCTACCCTGCCCGACAACATCAAGCAGCGTCGTCAGACCGAACTGCAGGAGATGTACCAGAAGATCCAGCAGAGCTATCAGGACAACCAGCAGGCTCTCCAGAAGGCTTCTTCTGAGAAGATGCAAGCTATCACTGCCAAGGTTCTCGAAGCTATCAAGGCTGTAGGCCAGGCAGGTGACTTCGTCATCATCAACGAGATCAACGCCGGCATCCCCTACATCAGCACAACCCTCTCTACCGATGTGACTGCTCAGGTGAAGACCAAGCTCGGTCTGAAATAAAAGCGGGCAAAGCCCTAAATGATAAATGATGAATGATAAATGATGAAAAAGATGACATTAACAAAGAAAATGCTAAATCATAGATGGTTGATGGCAATAGGTTTATCATTTATCATTTGTCATTTATCATTTAGCCCTGCAAGGGCGCAAGAATCTTTCCGTTTCGGCTACCTCAGCTATGAGGGGGCCATCCAGTCGATGCCGGAATATGCAGAGGTGCAGCAACAGATGAAAGTGCTGCAGGAGCAGTATCAGGCAGAGACGCTGCGTGTGGAAGACGAGTTCAACCGCAAGTACGAGGACTTCCTCGACGGTCAGCGCGACTTCCCCCGCACCATTCTCCAGAAGCGTCAGACAGAACTGCAGGAACTGATGGAGAGGAACATCCAGTTTAAGGAGCAAGGCCGGCAGGAACTGGCCAATGCAGAGCGCCAGGCGATGGCTCCGCTCCGCATCCGTCTCATCGAATTGCTCAGTACTATCGGGCGTGAGAAAGGCTATGCCTTTATCTACGACACCGACACGAAGGCCCTGCCCTTCCTGAACATTACTTTCGGCGAAGACATCAACCAACTCGTACAGGATGCTCTCAAGTAGTCCCGGCCCCATTGGCGTCTTCGACAGCGGCTATGGCGGACTTACGATTCTGAACAGCATCCGCCAGCAGCTTCCCCAATATGATTATCTCTATCTGGGTGACAATGCCCGTGCGCCATACGGTCCACGAAGCTTCGACGTGGTGTATGAGTTTACGCGTCAGGCTGTGCTAAGGCTTTTCGAGATGGGTTGCCATCTCGTGATCTTAGGTTGTAACACAGCCTCTGCCAAAGCCCTGCGCACCATCCAGCAGAATGACCTACCGAAGTGGGATGCGGAGCGCCGTGTGCTGGGCGTCATCCGTCCGACGGCAGAAGTGATAGGCGAGCTGACGAAATCGCGCCACGTGGGCATTCTCGCCACCGAGGGTACTATTAAGAGCGAGAGTTATAACCTTGAGATTCAGAAACTACATCCGGATATCAAAGTGAGCGGTGTGGCCTGTCCATTCTGGGTGCCGTTGGTGGAATATAACGAAGCAGACTCTCCGGGAGCTGACTATTTCGTGAAGAAGCGCATCGACCAGATTATGGCGAAGGATCCGGAGATAGATGCCATTATTCTGGGTTGCACGCATTATCCGCTGCTGATGCCGAAGATTATGAAGTATCTGCCGGAGGGGGTGAAGATTATTTCGCAAGGGGAATATGTGGCCAGCAGCCTGAAGGCGTATTTAGAGCGACATATAGAAATTGAACGGAAGTGCGGAAAGCATAGTTCTGTACATTATCTGACGACTGAGAATCCTGAGAAGTTTAAGGAATCGGCACAGATATTTCTGAATGAAGAGAAGGAGATTGAGGTGGAGAATATTACTTTAGGGTGATGAGTTGGGCGGTTCTTGCGTCCCTTCGGTAGCAAGCGGCAAAGCCGAGCGCAGTGCGCCACTGGAGGCGGATCAGACCACCCCTGCCCCCTCCTACTCAGGAGGGGAAGCTGCGCACAGAAAAGAGGGTGTGTCAAAATAGGCACATCCTCATTTTTTTATCGCAAAGCCCCGACTTTCTCAAGCCAGGGCTTTGTTATGTCCAAGATTTTTTGTACCTTTGGACCAAGTTTTCAAAAACATGGCAAAGA
>JAEEPF010000266.1 GCA_016284635.1 Prevotella sp. | reverse complement strand
GGGCGATTTTAGCCTTGCATGATTCGATTTTTATTTGTACCTTTGAAGCCAAATTGTAATAAACGATCACAACGATAACTATTAAATAGTATAAACTTTAATTAAACGATTATGAGAAAGATTATGATTTGGGTGCTCGCCGCCACCCTTATCTGCGGCGCAAGTGTGTTCACGTCGTGTACAAACGGCAATGGTGACAATCCCGTTGTTCCCGTTGAGCCTGACCTCAACGTAGCCGAAAAGATTATCGGGAAGTGGATGTTGGCAGAAATGGACGGGCTGCCCGTACCTACCAACCAGAAGGTGGTGCAGACATTCCTCTCAGCGACAAAAGTGACGGAGAGCCTCTCGCGGACAAACTACTCCGACGACACCGACAAATGGCATACCTCGCTGGAGGGCACCTGCTCGATTGAAGGTAGTACAGTGATTATGACGTTCCTGCCCAAGGACGGAGTAACGACCACCTGCATTCTGAACGTCCAATCCATCACCTCGACCGAGATGGTGGCATCCACTAAGCGAACCACCATAGACAACGGGCGCACCGTCTATGAGCAGGAGGCGAAGATACGCATGGTAAAGGTAGGCGCCGACCAGAGCCAGGCCATCCTTGGCATGTGGGAGGGACGTATGACCAGCGAGCAGTCGGAATACGGCGACGTTGAAGACCACCGCTGGGAATTCCTGCTGGACGGCACCTTCAACTTCTTCCGCAAAGTGGACGGCCAGTGGCAGATCAGCGACGATGACTACGCCGACTACTTCGTGGACGGCAACCTGCTCTGCACCCGCTGGAAGAACGCAGGCGCCGGCAACGAGGAGCACCGCGAGTGGTGGGAGATTGAATCCATCGAGAACGGTGTGATGAAGTGGACGGCCCTGCGTCAGAAGGAAGATGGCACCACCTACACCGCCACCTTCGAGATGAAGAAGGCGGGTGTTCCGAGCACTCAGGAAGAACTTGAACAAAAACTTGTCGGCAAGTGGCTTTATTGGGGATACGACGGACAAATAGCCGAGACAGGAGAGTCATCGGTGACCACTTTCGTCATGGAAGGCTCCACCCTTAAGGCTTACATCACGCAATCGCTGCAGAAATACGATCTGTGGGTTCACAATCAGCCTGCCGAGGTTAAGATTGACGGCAACAAAGTAACGGTGACCATGCAATCAGGCAACACGACAACGGTGGAAGAGATGACCGACATCACCATCGATGAAGACGAATTAGCCTACACCAGCAAGTTCACCGTATATAAGGACGGCGAGATGGTTGATGACATGGTATACCAGTTGCACTGCACCAAGTGTACCGACGACTATTCTCAGGCTATCCTCGGCCGCTGGGAGGGAACCATCACCAGCGACGAACCGGGATTCGAGCCTCAGCCATTCTGTGAAGAATACTTCAGCGACGGCACTAACGTCGAGTATCAGCTCATTGACGGTCAGTGGGTTGAGGTAGAGGCTGAATACGCCGAATATTTCATCGATGGCAACCTGTTACTCACCCGTTGGAAGTACCCGGGAAAGGAAGAAGAACGTGAGAACTGCATTATCGAGTCATACGTTGACGGCATCATGACTGTAAAGGAAGCGGTTGAAAGCAATGACCGTATTTACATCCATACAAATATATTAAAGAAGATTGTTCAGTAGTCATGGGCGTCATCAGGCGCAGAAGGGTCAGGCACCTCTGCGCCTTCATTATGAGCTTCAAATATAACTAGGTTAATATTTTTAAAATTTCGGATTATGAGAAAGATTATGAATTGGGTGCTCGCCGCCATCATTACTTGCGGCGCAAGTGTGTTTACGTCGTGTACAGCTAACGACGCAAATGACAACCCCTCGCAGGAGCAGGCCAAGAAGGATCGCAAGGAGTTTATCCAGCACACCCGCCAGAACCTGAAGGAAGTGGCAGAGAACCTGAACTTCGCTTCGTGGGAGGTTGCTAACACAATTAATCAGGAGTTCAACCAGTCAGTGCTGAACAACCCTAATTTCGAGAAGGCGATCATCCCCCTGTTTACCCAGAAGATCCGTGAGACCGTCAAGCCCGTGGAAGAGGGAAGCGAGCTGGCAGCGATGGGCTACAAGCAGTATGCCACAGTCGATTTGACGGCATTCAACTACCGTTTCACGATGAAGGAGGATGGCTCTGGCTTCGACGTAGAAGAGGCTGAAGATTTCGAGATGATTATCAACGGCCTCAATCCACTAACCCAACAATGGGAAAAAGGGCTGCGCAAGCTGACGTTGAAGGCAAGTGGTGATACTTATAAGCAGCTTGCCAAGCGGTTGGGCAATGAAGAGTTGGCTGTCGTGATCCTTGTTCCCTCAGATTTTGCATTCTCTATTGCTAGTATGGTTCCTGGAAGTTGGATGGAACGCTTCATTGGCTCATTCAAGAACAATGTCACGATGAGCGGAGAGTCGGAGTTTATGAATCCTAAAACGGATGTCATTGGCATCACAGGTGTCATTAGTTCCATTTTTCCAGAAATTAAGGAGGGTGATTATGCTGCCGATGCTACCGACCTCAACTTCATCTTTACTCAGGATCCTGTAACCAACAAGGTGGGCACGTATCTTACTTTCGTGCATAATGGCAAGAATATGATGGATCTCTGGAGTATGCTTGAGTACACAGACAAGGAGATTGACTTGTCAAAATACACAGGATCTGGTACTATCCTCGATTTGCTGGTAGCGCTGATGGGTGGCAGCAACTTAGACGCTACCTTCTCGCTGAATGGTGACCTGACTACCGAAATTTCTGTCAGCGACTGCGG
>JAEEPF010000087.1 GCA_016284635.1 Prevotella sp. | reverse complement strand
CAATGTGGGGGACCTTCCTCTCAGAACCCCTACTGATCGTCGGCCAGGTGGGCCGTTACCCCGCCTGCTGCCTAATCAGACGCATCCCCATCCCTTAGCGGTAAACCTTTGATTCACTTCAGATGTCCTCGACGAATAACATAGGGTATTAATCCGCATTTCTACGGGCTATGCCCTACTAAGGGGAAGGTTGGATACGCGTTACTCACCCGTGCGCCGGTCGCCGGCAAAGTTAGCAAGCTAACTTCCCGCTGCCCCTCGACTTGCATGTGTTAAGCCTGTAGCTAGCGTTCATCCTGAGCCAGGATCAAACTCTTCATTGTATAAATTTTATGTCTGCGACAGAAAATTTCTACGAACTTCCGTCGTCGCTCGGCACAGCTCAAGTGAACTTGGCTCTGCACTCGCTCCTAGGAACCTTGTATAATCCTCTATCGACGTAATCTGTCTCAGAACGACTATCCAGTATCAAGTTGAAAGCACCTCTTCAATTTCTTGACGGTTCGTTTCTTTTTCACCCAAGAGTATCATAAAAATACTCTCGCTTCTTGTACTACTTCTGTCTATGTAAATCTTTCAAAGAACTCTTTCTTTTTCGCTCCCACTCAAATTTTGCGCGAAAGCGGATGCAAAGGTACGAATAATATCAATACCAACCAAACTTTTTTCCTAAAAAAATCCCAAAAACATAAAAGTTTTCGGGATTATTGACAAAAACAGGATACACCTTATATATTATATATAGACATTATTCGCGTCTTCCGAAGATTCTCAAGAGATAGATGAACAAATTGACGAAATCGAGATAGAGCGACAGCGCACCCAAGAGGGCGATTTTCTGTGCTCCCTCACCAGCATCTGGTGCCATCAACAACATCTGTTTAATCTTCTGAGAATCGTATGCCGTCAGTCCAACGAAGATCAGTACGCCCAGATAACTGACAATCATCTGCAAACCCGTGCTCTTCAAGAAGATGTTCACTATCGTTGCGATGATAATACCAATGAGCGCCATGAAGAGGATCTTACCCATCGACGTCAGGTCTTTCTTGGTCGTATAGCCTATCACAGCCATGACTGCGAACGTGCCTGCCGTAATGAAGAACACGCTGGCGATGCTCGACATAGTGTAGATGGCGAAGATAAACGACAACGTAGCACCGTTAATCACCGAATACAAGACAAACAGCAGCGTAGCCGTCGTCAGAGACAATTTATTGATGGCAGCACTGATAGCCACAACCAATCCGAACTCCGCAATGATCAGTCCCCAGAACAAAAGTTTGTTCGTGGCGATGGCCATCATCAGACCGGGACTGGTAGCCACGCCATAGGCCGTGACACCAGTGATCACCAAAGCGAGCGTCATCCAAACATACACCTTCCGCATCAGAATAGGGAAGGCTGCCGACATCGAGAGTTCCTGCTCCCGAGTTGTCGTTCCAAAATTCAATTCGTTATAATTCATAAGCAATTAAAATGTTCAATTCGTGATCCTAAAAGCAAATATTATGCCACAAAGGTAAGCAAATACTTTTAATAAAGCATAAAATAAAGGCATAAAACATCCATTTATTAGTATTTTTGGAACTTTTTCACTATATTTGTAGCCAAAGTAACTGAAAACGAATGATAATAATACACTAGCAAAATGAAAATCGGACTATTTATCCCCTGTTATGTTGACGTGGTTTACCCTCAGGTAGGTGTTGCCACATACAAGCTTTTGACTCACTTGGGACTGGACGTGGACTATCCTTTGAACCAGACCTGCTGCGGACAGCCGATGGCCAATGCCGGCTTCGAGAAGCAAGCCATCCCTCTGGCAGAGAAGTTTGAAGACAAATTCAAGGGTTTCGACTATGTCGTAGCCCCATCCGTCAGTTGTACGGCTTTTATCAAACTGAACTATCCCCGTCTGTTGAAAGGCAAGCACGAGTGTATGACATCCAGTAAGATCATGGATGTGGTGGAGTTCCTGCACGATGTGATTAAGGTGGACCATCCGTTAGGCACGTTCCCTCACAAGGTCAGCCTGCACAACTCCTGTCATGGTGTCCGTGAGTTAGGACTCAGTTCTCCCAGCGAAGAGAACATCCCTAAGTTCAACAAGATCAAAGACCTGCTCAATCTGGTGGAGGGTATCCAAGTGCTTGAGCCTGAGCGTCCTGACGAGTGTTGTGGTTTTGGCGGTATGTTCTCCGTAGAAGAGACGGCCATCAGTGCGCAGATGGGTATCGACAAGGTGCAACGGCACATGAAGACAGGTGCCCGTTTCGTGACAGGGCCAGACTGTTCCTGCCTGATGCACATGGCTGGTGTAGCCAAGAAGCAAGAGCTCCAAGTGGAGTTCAAACACGTAGTAGAAATACTCGCAGCCGGATTATAAGTTAAAACGACCACGAATTTCACGAATTAAACAAATCATATTAGTGTAATTAGCGTAATTCGTGGTATTAAATATTTGAATAATTATGAGTACAGGACATAGTATAGCAGCAAAAGAGTTCTTAAAGAACCAGACCTACGCCAAGTGGCACGATGCCACTTTCTGGGCCGTACGAACCAAACGTGACAATATGGCATACGGGTTGGACGAATGGGAACAATTACGTGAGAAGGCCAGCGCCATCAAGCGTCATACCATCACCCACCTTGACGAGTACCTCGACCAGTTTGCCACCAATGCCGAGAAGAACGGTTGTATCGTTCACTGGGCCAAAGATGCCAACGAATTCAACGAGATTGTCTATGGCATCTTGAAGAACCACAACGTGAAGAAAATCGTGAAGTCGAAGTCGATGCTGACAGAGGAGTGTGGCATGAACCCCTATCTCGAGGAGCATGGCATTGAAGTCGTAGAGACGGACTTGGGCGAACGTATCATCCAGTTGAAGGGTCAGGCACCGAGTCATATCGTGATGCCAGCCATCCACTTGAACCACGATGACGTGGGCGAACTGTTTGAAGAGAAATTGGGCAGTGAGAAGGGCAACCATGATCCCACCTATCTGACTTACGTCGCACGACTGAGTCTGAGGAATGAATTCCTGACAGCCGATGCCGGTATGACTGGCGGTAACTTCGGTATAGCAGAGACAGGCGACATCGTGGTCTGCACCAACGAGGGTAATGCCGACATGTCGACCTCCTGCCCCAAACTGCACATCGCCGCCATCGGCTTGGAGAAGATCATCCCCAACTACGACTGTCTGGCCGTTTTCCAGCGCATGCTCTGCCGAGCTGGTACCGGTCAGCCTACGACCACCTTCACCAGTCACTTCCGCAAAGCCCGTCCAACGGCTCATCCCATGCACATCGTGCTGGTAGACAACGGCCGAAGCGAATGGATCGGCAATCCTGAGCACTGGGAGGCCTTGAAGTGCATCCGCTGTGGTTCTTGTATGAACACCTGCCCTGTCTATCGTCGCAGTGGCGGTTACAGTTACAGCTACTTCATCCCAGGTCCTATCGGCATCAACCTCGGTATGCTGCGTGATCCACAGAAGCACTCCGGCAATGTCAGTGCCTGTACACTTTGCAACAGTTGTCAGACGCTTTGTCCTGCGAAGGTGAACCTTGGCGACCAGATCTATCTGTGGCGCCAGCAACTCGATGAGTTCGGAACAGCCAATCCGCAGAAGAAGTTGATGTGCAAAGGTATGAGTACGCTCTATGGCAGCGAAGGGCTCTATAACCTCGGTACGGCTCTGGCTCACTGGGCGAATATCATCCCCTCGCCCATTATGAACTGTGGCCTGAACCCATGGGCTGAAGGCCACAAGATGATGGAGTTCCCCAAGAAACCGTTCCACAAACTGTTCAAAGAGATCAAGAAATAAGATCAAGAATTTGAGAATTAGAGAATTATTAAGATGAGTAACAAAGAAGATATATTAAAAAGGTATAGGGCGAATGTACGAGAGAAATTCGATATGCCCGACCTGAGTGACATTAAAGCCATCACCTACCCTGACCCACTGGTGCAGTTCATCAAGATGACGGAAAGTGTGGGAGGCCACGTGATAGAGGTGAAAGAAGGCCAGGACATCAATGAACTGGTGAAAGAGATGTATCCTGATGCCAAGGAGATCGCTTCGAACCTGCCGGAAGTGACCATCGCCACGAGGAATCCAGATACCGTAGGACGTGCCAGAGACCTCAACGGCACCGATGTCGGCATCATCCGCGGACAGTTCGGCGTGGCGGAGAATGCCTGTGTGTGGATTCCCCAGACGATGAAGGAGAAGGCCATCTGCTTCATCTCAGAGAACCTCGTCATCCTCCTGCCGAAAAGCCAAATAGTGAATAATATGCACGAGGCTTACAAGCGCATCAAGTTCGATGAGACCTACGACGGCTACGGCACGTTTATCAGCGGTCCGTCGAAAACGGCAGACATCGCACAGGTCTTGGTGATGGGAGCGCAGGCTGCCCGTAGTGCTACCGTACTGCTATTACCAGAGTAAGCGTCATTGGAAAAGGAAAGCAGCGTGTCAAAACGCTGCTTTATTAATTACAAGTCGTATTCATACCAATCATAACACACGCCACGTCCTCCAAAGCCCTGCTTTTGGAAGATTAGAGAGGTATTGATCTCATTCGTGTCACCTATAGCCGAAGTCCCGAAATCAAAGTAAGGACGATGGAAATCCACCTTGTTAATCAGGTGGTCGAAGAGTAAATCAAGAGCCCCAGTCTGCTTTCCCTCCTCAGAAGCGGAGATATACTGGGAGTGCACCACCTGTGGCGTGAGATAGAGCACCGTACCTCCTAAAGGCTGCTGATCACGATACGCCATGAAGAGTCTGATCTCTGAAGGGAAGCGTTCCTTCAGCAATTGCATCTCTGACACTGTATGCACAGGATGCGCCCCATATTTGCGATGGAGGTTGTCAACAAGGATACGCCAGAAAGCACCGATGTCGTCGCTCTCACGAACCGTCAATCCCTCACGTCTGGCCTTACGGATACCAGACATACGAGACTCTGCGAATTTCAGCCGATGCTGCATGAAAATGGTCGAAGACACGTCACGCTCAATCAATCGGGCGTGACATCTGACAAAAAGAGCATAGACATCTTCCTCTGCGGGCATCGTCTGGTAGATCCAGGGCATCGGCTTATAGATCACCTTTAGGAACCCCTCTGACCGCAAGAAAGCATTCACGGCATCAAAAGCGTCGCAGACATACTCCGCCGTAGCCTGATGATCTGTGATGAAACCGCCATAGGTTAGGCCCTGATGCGAGAAGAACGTATTGTCTTTCTTATTACCAGGGAGAAGGGCGAAGAGACGGTTTTTACGATACACGAGTAGCGAGTGGTCGTCGAAGCGATTACTGTGGTAGTCCATGTAACGACGGTCGAAGAGGAACGTTCCGTTCTTCGACTTTGCCACAAAGGCGTTCCACTCCGAAGCCTTGTCCACCGTATATCGTCTGATTTCAAACATCTTATATGCCAGTTACACTCATTCGTCGTTGTCACCTACTCTTATAAACGTATGAGTCTCGAAATTATTATCTGAACGCCCCAACTAATCATCAGAATGACAAAGATACAGACTGCCAGCATCAGCATAGCCGGCATCTCAGGCAGACGATGCAACAAGATACCAATGAGCATCTGATGAGTCAGGAACAACGGCATCGTGAGGGAGCCCAAGAAAAACATCGGCCTCGATTTCAACAGGCGAGACACCACTCCGCTCTCCTGGGCAAAGACCAGTATCAACGGCAGCAGTACTAGCCAGAACAATGGTGCATTACGCAACTTGGCATCCATAAAGGGATAGACAGTCAAAGCCACAAACAGAAGAACTACCAGTAGCACTTCCATCCAACTGCGGACATCCATACCCGGCTTTCTCTCATACAACCGGCAAAGGAGCATTCCTAAATAGAAGTCCACAAAGCGAACCAACGGAAACACATACAATACAGCGTTGACTTGATCGTATGGTATCAGCCAACAGATTGCTGCATAAGCAAGAAGAACCGCCAGGGTAAGATACCTTGACAGATGCCGATAAACGAACGGGAACACCACATAACAGAACAACAGGCTCGACAAGAACCATGACACCTTATTGCACGAGAAATACCATTCGGGATCAGGCACCCAACTCTGCAACAGCAAGGCATTGGTCATCACCTTCATGTCGAGGGTTGTCTGGCTCACCAAGAGGAAGAACAACAGGCATAGCAAATGGAGGGGATACAATTTCTTCAGGCGCTTACATATAAAATCGCCATAGCGGAAAGCGCCCTCACGTATCCGCTGGCCATAGCCCAATGAACAGACAAAGCCGCTGAGTATAAAGAAGAATGCGACACCACAGTCACCACCTGCATCGAACCCACGGATGTCGCGATAGTCAAAGTGCGACATGAAGATCATCATCACAAAGATGAAGCGCAGTGACTGTAGTGTCCCAATCATTATAGAGTCTTAATGCTCGAACTTCGTATAGGGATCTGTGCCCAGCACAGTCTTGGCGAGACGCTTGGCCTTGTCACGGAGGGCTGTGGTATCATCGCCGACCTCGCCGTAGCAGAGCACGACACCCATACGACGACCCTTGTGAGCCTCAGGCTTACCGAAGATGCGGATACGGGTACGATCCTCCTTCAAGGCATCGACAAAGTTGTAGTCGAGCAGCGAACGATCGACAGGCGTAGAAGCTTCCTTCGGTGAGAGGATCACAGCCGAAGCACCAGCATGTTCGAGATGGATGCCGGCGATAGGCAGACCCAGCACAGCACGCAGATGGAGTTCGAACTCTGAAAGATTAATGGTATGACCCAGTGTCACCATACCTGTGTCATGTGGACGTGGTGAAAGTTCCGAGAAGATCACCTCTCCCTGCTTCGTCAGGAAGAACTCCACACCCCAGATACCTGCACCAGTCAGGGCCTTCGTCACCTTGTCGGCCATCATCTGAGCCTGTTTCAGGGCCTCATCAGAAATTTTATATGGCTGCCACGACTCACGATAGTCACCAGCCTTCTGCACATGTCCAATGGGCGGACAGAACAGCGTGGGCCATCCGTGCTGCTGGGTCACCGTCAGAAGCGTGAACTCCGAGTCGAAGTCGATGAACTCCTCGATGATGACTTCCTTCACATCGCCACGTGAACCTTCCATAGCCTCCTTGAAGGCCTGTTCCAGTTCACCGTCGTTATGAACATAGCTCTGACCGTGACCAGACGAAGACATCAAAGGTTTCACCACACAGGGGAAGCCGATCTCATCGGCTGCAGCCTTGAACTCTTCGAAGGTCTTGGCATAGAAATACTTTGCCGTACGCAGACCCAACTCCTTGGCAGCGAGATCGCGGATAGCACGACGGTTCATCGTGTAGTTCACGGCACGGGCAGAAGGAACAACCTGGATGCCCTGCTCCTCAAACTTGAAGAGACGCTCCGTGCGGATAGCCTCAATCTCTGGTACGATGATGTCGGGCTTATGCTTGTTGACAACAGCTTCCAGGGCATCGCCGTCAAGCATCGAGAACACTTCACGCTCGTCAGCCACCTGCATGGCTGGGGCGTTGTCATAACGGTCACAGGCAATCACGTACTGTCCAGCACGCATGGCGGCAATCACGAACTCCTTACCGAGTTCACCTGAACCTAAAAGCAAGATCTTCTTCATAACGTTTATCGGTTTGCGTACATATTATCGTAGTATTTCTGATAATCACCTGAGGTGACGTTATCAAGCCATTCCTGATTATCGAGATACCAGCGGACGGTCTTCTCAATACCCTCCTCGAACTGCAGGCTGGGCTCCCAACCAAGTTCACGCTGGAGTTTCGTAGAGTCGATGGCATAGCGCAGGTCATGTCCGGCGCGGTCTGTGACGAAGGTGATGAGATCCATATCCTCGCCTTCCTTACGACCCAACAGACGGTCGACGGTCTTGATGACCACCTTGATAATGTCGATGTTCTTCCACTCATTGAAACCACCGATGTTATAAGTGTCGGCAATCTTACCCTTATGGAAAATGAGATCGATGGCACGGGCATGATCCTCCACAAACAGCCAGTCGCGCACATTCTCACCCTTACCATAGACGGGCAACGGCTTGCGATGGCGGATGTTATTAATAAACAGCGGTATCAGCTTCTCAGGGAACTGATAAGGACCGTAGTTGTTCGAGCAGTTCGTCACGACAACGGGCATACCATAAGTATCGTGGTAAGCACGGACGAAATGATCTGAAGAAGCCTTCGCTGCGCTATAAGGAGAATGCGGGTTGTACTTCGTGGTCTCCAGGAAGAACTTATCACCGTAAGCCAGATGATGCTCAGCACTCGATGCCGTCGTGGTGAACGGAGGCTCAATACCCTCGGGATGTGTCAGTTCGAGAGCGCCATACACCTCATCGGTAGAGATGTGATAGAAACGCTTGCCCTCGTACTTCTCCGGCAGAGACTCCCAATAGAGCTTAGCAGCCTGCAACAACGACAATGTACCCATCACGTTGGTCTTGGCAAAGGTGAAGGGATCCTTGATGGAACGGTCTACATGACTCTCAGCAGCAAGGTGGATGATACCATCAACTTTCTTGTCCTGCATCAGTTTGTAGAAGGCATCGAAGTCGCAGATGTCCATCTTCACAAACTCGTAGTTAGGTGCCTTCTCAATGTCTTTGAGATTAGCGAGGTTGCCGGCATACGTCAGCTTGTCGAGGTTAATGATGTGATACTCAGGATACTTGTTCACGAACAGGCGAACAACATGGGAGCCGATAAAACCTGCTCCACCAGTAATGACAATTGTTTTCATTTCCTATTTTGTTTTAATTTTCTGAATTATTTTCTTTATTAAAAAGACTGCCAATACCACAGCTGCTATGACAAACAAAGGGATGTAATTATGAAAGTCGTTGTCTATGAACTGGTTGAGGCCCTGCATGATTCCCTTGTCAAGTGTCTGCATAAACTCCATCATAAATTATTCCCTAACGTTATCACTTCCAAATCCTTGAACACCTTTCCCTCGATGGTCAGGCGGATGAGGGTTCTCTCCTTGTGCCAGCCCTGAAGACCGGCAGCACCGGGATTGATATGCAGCAGTCCTAATGTCTTGTCGTACTTCACTTTCAGGATATGTGAATGACCAGCCACAAAGAGCTGAGGCGGATTGGCAAAGAGTGTCGAACGTACGCTGAAGTCGTAGTTGCCAGGATAGCCGCCTATATGTTTGATGAGTACATCGACATCCTCGCACTTGAATCGGTTCAGTTCACGATACATCAACCGCAGGTCTCCGCCGTCGCAATTGCCACAGACAGCGCGGAATGGACGGAAGGCTGCCAATTTCTCTGCCACCTCTACACTACCGATATCTCCTGCGTGCCAGATCTCGTCGCAGGGTTCGAAGTAGTGCAAGTACTTCTCATCCCAATAGCTGTGCGTATCGCTCAATATACCTATTTTCTTCATATCACATTGATCAGACCACCACTACCCCTCCTAGTCAGGAAGGGAAATAGATACTCTACTATCTCATATTTGAAATCTTTTTCTAATAAATGCTGCAATAATCTTCTCCGACTCCACCAGTCCCAACACACTGGAATCAATGCAGAGGTCATAGCTTTCGGCAGCACCCCACTTCTTGCCCGTATAGTAATTATAATAGGCAGCACGATCTGATTCCTTCTGTTCGATAAACTTCCGGGCGGCATCATGGTCGAGATGCTGCTTGTTCATAATCTGTTCGATACGATATTTCATCGAGGCGGTGATAAAGACATTCACCGTATTGGGAAAGTCGCGCAGCACATAGTCGGCACAACGGCCCACAAACACACATGATCCCTCCTTGGCTGCCTTTTGGATAGCGTCGCTTTGGAACTGGAAGAGACTCTCCTGCGAGAAGTTCGTCTTATACATGCTGCCACCGCTGATGTGTGAGGTCTGCATATTGAACAGTCCCTTGAAGAATCCCTTCTTCTCATCGTTCTGCTCGAAGAACTTCTCACAGAATCCACTTTCCTTAGCCGCCAGATTCATGATCTCCTTGTCGTAGTACTTCGCCTGGAAATCGAGCGCGAGCATCCTTCCGATGTCGTGTCCCCCGCTTCCAAGTTGCCGGCCTACATTAATAATAATATGTCGCATAACTACTTTAACCTCTTAACTTCTTCATATACCAAATCAGCATGGGAATCGTCATGGCAAACGATCCGAAGTCACTGGCGGGCATAGCATACCACACACCGTCCAAATCCCACAACAAGGGGAACACGTATGCCATCGGCAACAGCAGGAAAAGCTGTCTCGAGAGCGAGAGGAAGATGCTCACCTTCACCTTTCCGATACACTGGAAGAAGTTGGTGATGGTGGCCTGTGAACCTACGACAAAGAACACCAGCATATCGAGCTTGATACCCTTTGCTGCAAGGTCAAGCAGTGTTGCATCTGTCGTAAAGATACGGGCTATCTGTCTTGGGAAGAGCATCGAGAGTCCCCATCCCACCAACAGGATGGCCGTAGCACAGGCAATCGCCAGCCACAGACAACGGAACATACGGTCGAACTTCACGGCACCGTAATTATAGCCCACTATCGGCTGCATACCCTGGGTGATTCCGATGACGAACATAAAGAACACCATTACCACAGAGTTGGCTATCGAATAGGCACCCACAGCCATATCACCGCCATAGCGTACAAACTGATTGTTCATAAAGATCACGATAATACAGCTGGTGGCATTCATCAGGAAAGGGGATATGCCGATGCTGATTATATTCCTCACCAGCACACCTTTCAACTTATAGATGCCCCGTTTCAGGTGCAGCAGTTCTTTCGGATTGGAGAATATCCACATCTGCCAGCAGAGAGCCATCGACTGAGAAGTAATCGTAGCCAATGCCGCACCGCGGATACCCCAGCGGAACCACCACACAAAGGCGACAACCAACAACACATTCATGCCCACGGTAAACAATGTGGCATACATCGCATGACGGGGTTTGCCTGCCGCTCGCAGTACCGCATTCATACCAAAATACATGTGAGTGACCATATTGCCCAGCAGAATCACTATCATGAACTCACGGGCATAAGGCAGTGTCACCTCGGAAGCGCCGAAGAAAAGCAGGATCGGATCGAGGAACACCAGACTGACCAGCATAAACAGGAATCCGATAATCAGGTTCAGCGTCACCGTATTGCCTAATAAGTGCTCAGCCGTCTGATAGTCCTTCTGTCCCAGTTTCACACTGATACACGTCGAAGAACCTACACCCACCGCAGCACCGAAGGCTGCACTCAAATTCATAAAGGGGAACGTGATGCCCAGACCCGCAATAGCTTCCGGACCCACAATCTGACCGATCATGGCACGGTCGATGATGTTATAGAGACTCGAAGCCGTCATCGCGACAATCGCGGGCAGGGCATACTGCCAAAGCAGTTGTCCTACGGGCTTCTGTCCCAGTTCGAGTGCGGCTTGCTTATTGTCCATATCCTCTTGTTCCTCTCTAAAACGGTGCAAAGGTACGAATAAACACGCAAAATACCAAATAAATTTGGTTATTTTCGAACAATTCAAAAAAAACTTTGTACCTTTGCAGTCGCAATGCATATTAACTGTCTGTTCAGACTTATAGCCTGCCTGTTGGTCGCCGTCATCTGTCAGATACCGTCCAACGTGAGTGCCAGTACCAGGAAGAAGTATCCCGGCGGGAAATGTTATATCTGGCGCTACACACTGAAAGACAAGCAGGGATCCCCCTACTCCCTCGAACATCCGGGCCGCTGGCTCTCGCATAAAGCCGTCGAACGACGTAAGCGTCAGGGAATCGCCTTGGATTCTACCGACTTACCCGTCAGTGCCAAATACCTGCGGCAGATAGAGAACAGTCTCAGCCAACGGCAGCCGGGAGAGAAGTGTTCAAAGGCAGAATGGGTTATCGTCGGCACCAGCCGATGGAACAACACCATCCTCGTACGTTCCAACGACACCACTTTATTAAATCACCTGACCACACTTGACTGCATCACCCAGTCCCAGTGTGTATGGACTTCACCCGATTCCATCGACCGTTACGTCAAACATACCTATCACGAGACGTTCAACTCTTGGGACAGCATCAAGGGCGTGACCTACGGCAACGGCAAGGATCAGTTGGAGATGCTCCAGGGACAGCGTCTACACAGCATCGGACTCCGAGGAAAAGGCATGACGATTGCCGTGCTCGACGGAGGATTCCAGAATGTGAACGTCATCCCGGCCTTTACTCGGGCGAACATCGTTGGCACCAAGGACTTCGTCTATCCCAACAGTCCCTTTTTCTATCAAGAGACGGATCATGGTACGAAAGTGCTCTCTGCAATGGCAGCCAACGTACCCAACGTACTCATCGGCACGGCACCAGAAGCCCGCTACTGGCTGTTGCGCTGCGAAGACCAGCAGACGGAACAGCCCGTAGAAGAAGACTACTGGGCGATGGCAGCAGAATTTGCCGACTCCGCAGGTGTCGACATCATCAGTTCCAGCCTCGGCTATAACGAGTATGACACCCCAGACTACTACCACCAGCGCGATCTTGACGGACAGACGGCACTTATCAGTCGCACAGCCTCGATGCTGGCTAAGAAAGGCATCATCCTCGTCAACTCGGCAGGAAACAGTGGCATGGGACCCTGGAAGAAGATTTCCTTCCCTGCCGATGCCAACGACATACTCACCGTAGGCGCTGTGAACATGGAGAAGAAGAACGCCCCCTTCAGTGGTGTCGGTCCCACACAGGATGGCCGTGTGAAGCCTGATGTCATGGCACTTGGCAGTCCGGCATCGCTCATCTCGGGCCGTGGCAGCATCATCCGAGACATGGGCACCTCGTTCTCTACACCCCTGGTTGCAGGCCTTGTCGCCTGTCTGTGGCAGGCCCTGCCAGAGAAGACCGCTTTGGAGATCATCGAGCTGGTACGACAAACCAGCAGCAATGCCAAAGAACCTGACAACATCTTCGGCTACGGCATCCCCAACTTCTGGCGTGCCTACATGATCGGAAAGGCAGAAAAATGAGTAGTAGTAGTAAAAATACAGTGACACTTTACGAGCTTAATCACCTAGTGAGCAAGGTGATTGAGAGCGAGATGCCCAGTGAATATTGGGTAGAGGCAGAATTGTCGGAATGTCGCGAATCACGAGGTCACTGCTATATGGAACTTATTCAGAAGGACGAGCGCACCGCTACCCCTATCGCCAAAGCCTCTGCCAAATGCTGGGCCAACAAGTGGATGCTGATTCGCCCTGGTTTTGAGCGTACCACCGGACAACGGCTCCATGCAGGCATGAAGGTGTTACTAAAGGTTTATGCCCAATTCCACGAGGCCTATGGTTTCTCTTGGATCGTCACCGATATCGACCCCACCTACACCTTGGGTGATATGGCTCGCAAACGTCAGGAAATTATCCGACAACTGAAAGAAGAAGGCGTCTTCGATTTGCAGAAGGAGCTGCAACTTCCTCTTTTCTGCCAGCGCATCGCCGTCATCAGCAGCGAGACAGCAGCAGGCTATGGTGACTTCTGCAACCAGCTTGCCGACAATCCATATGGTTTTCAGTTCCAGACCCGCCTCTTTCCTGCCATCATGCAAGGCGAAGGTGTAGAGCAGAGTATCATCGCCGCCCTGGAACGGATTTTCTCATTCCACATTCCACAAAATTTCGACGCAGTCGTAATAATTAGAGGTGGTGGTGCCACGAGCGACATGAGTGGTTTCGACACCCTCGCTCTGGCAGAGAATGTCGCCAACTTCCCCTTGCCCATCATCACCGGCATCGGTCACGACCGCGACGAGAGCATCCTCGATATGGTATCCCACATCCGGGTAAAGACACCCACCGCCGCTGCAGCCCTGCTCATAGACCACCTGAAGACTGTTCTCGACGCCATCAACGATGCCCAAGAACAAATAGTACGCTTAGCACAGCAGAAACTGACTTCTCATAAGTCACGACTTTCCACCTTTGCCGAGATATTGCCCAGACTCTTCACCAACGTGAAGACCCGTCAGGAAGCCCGTCTTGACAGCCTCAACAGCCGCATGACAACTGCCATCAGACAAAGCATCGTCACACATCAGTCATTAATCAATGCCATGGAAGTGAAAATGCCGATTCTCCTCGACCGTCGCCTGATGGCTGAGCAGCATCGTCTGCAACTCATCGAGGAGAAAACCAAGAATCTCGATCCTGCCCTGCTCCTCAAGCGTGGCTACAGCATCACCCTCCACAACGGCAAGGCTGTCCACTCCCCCCAACAACTACAATCCGGCGACGAGATAGAGACCCGCCTCGCCAACGGTACTCTCCGCTCGGTAGTAACTTTTTCTCCCCCTGAGTAGGGGGAGCCAGAGGGGGTCTGAGCAAGGGCAGAGTTTGAGGTGGATCAGACCACCCCTAACCCCTCCTACTTAGGAGGGGAAACCACGGCAGAAAGAATCCGATATTAAAGAATTATAATCATTATGTCAAAAGAAGAGATCAAATACGAAGCCGCCTTTGCGGAATTACAGTCCATCGTCACCAAGATGGAGAACGACGAACTCGACATCGATCAGTTGTCTGAACAGTTGAAACGCGCCCAGGAACTCATCAAGCTCTGCAAGGACAAACTGACCAAGACCGACGAGGAAATCAAGAAAATCCTAGCCGAAAAGTAAGTTTTCGGCGAAAAATGTTGTGAATGTGACACGAAATGTGTACTTTTGCAAGCAGAATCAAAACTTTAACAATAAAAGAGATATGAAGAATTTAGATTGGGGTAGTCTGTCGTTCGGCTACATGAAGACCGACTACAATGTGCGTTGTTACTATCGCGACGGTAAATGGGGTGAAATCGAAGTTTGCTCCGACGAGTATCTGAACCTCCACATGGCAGCCACCTGCCTGCACTACGGTCAGGAGGCATTCGAAGGTCTGAAGGCCTACCGTTGTCCTGACGG
>JAEEPF010000265.1 GCA_016284635.1 Prevotella sp. | reverse complement strand
AAAGTTCAAAAAATAGTAGTACCTTTGCACCCGCTTAAACGGCGATGGTCCCTTCGTCTATCGGTTAGGACGAGAGATTTTCATTCTCTAAAGAGGAGTTCGACTCTCCTAGGGACTACATTAAATCTGTCATCTGCACAGCCAAGTGCTACCGACGTGTCGGGATAAGGTGGCGGAAGCCCGCAAGGGCTGCCCAGGGCAGTCGTAGTGACGCAAGACCCACAAGCTTTAAGTATTCAAAATTTAAAAATTAAAAGTTAAAAGAAATGGCAAATCACAAATCATCTGTGAAGAGAATCCGCCAGGACAAGAAGAAGGCTCTTCACAACCGCTACTACGCAAAGACGATGCGTAACGCTGTGCGCAAACTGCGTGCTATGACAGACAAGGAAGAGGCAACAGCCCTGTATCCGAAAGTGCAGAAGATGCTTGACAAGCTCGCCAAGACGAACATCATCCACAAGAACAAGGCAGCCAACCTGAAGTCGAGCCTCGCACAGCACATCAACAAGCTTTAATTTATCTTTGTATAAGATGAGCGCCGCAATCCGAAAGGGTTGCGGTTTCTTTTTTGTGTTTTTTAGCAGATAAACATAGTTTATCTGAGTTTTTTTTTGTACCTTTGCACGCAAAATCCATCCCCCCTGACCTCTTCCCCATGAAGGGGGAGTTAAGAGGGGGTCAAAAAGAAGAAAAAATGACAGAAGAACAACTGATTCAAGAAGAGAATTATTCCGCGAGTAACATTCAGGTGCTTGAGGGCCTCGAGGCCGTCCGTAAGCGCCCCGCCATGTATATCGGCGATATCAGTGAAAAGGGATTGCACCATCTGGTCAACGAAACCGTCGACAACTCTATCGACGAGGCGATGGCCGGCTACTGTACCCATATCGAGGTGACCATCAACGAGGATAACTCGATCACGGTGCTCGATAACGGTCGTGGTATCCCTGTAGATGAACACGAGAAGATGCACAAGAGCGCCCTTGAGGTCGTGATGACCGTGCTGCATGCCGGTGGTAAGTTCGACAAGGGCTCCTATAAGGTATCCGGTGGTCTCCACGGTGTGGGTGTCAGCTGTGTGAACGCCCTGAGTACTCACATGCTGTCGCAGGTGTTCCGCAACGGCCATATCTACCAGCAGGAATACGAGAAGGGTAAGCCTCTCTACGACGTGAAGATTGTGGGTGATACCGACAAGACTGGTACGCGCCAGCAGTTCTGGCCCGACGGCTCCATCTTCACCACGACGGAATATAAATACGACATCATCGCCCGTCGTATGCGTGAGCTGGCCTATCTGAATGCCGGTATCACCATCACACTCACCGACCTGCGTCCCGATGAGGACGGCAAGCTGCGTGAGCCCGAGGTGTTCCACGCCAAGGACGGACTGAAGGAGTTCGTGCGCTATGTGGACCGTCACCGTACGCACCTCGTCGATGATGTCATCTACCTGAAGACCGAGAAGCAGGGCATCCCCATCGAGGTGGCCGTGATGTACAACACCGACTACAGCGAGAATATCCATTCCTATGTGAATAATATCAACACCATTGAGGGTGGTACCCATCTGGCCGGCTTCCGTGCGGCTCTCACGCGTACCTTAAAGAAATATGCCGACAACGACCCGCAGATCTCCAAGCAGATCGAGAAGGCGAAGATCGAGATTGCACCCGAAGACTTCCGCGAAGGCCTTACAGCAGTGATTAGCATCAAGGTCGCCGAGCCGCAGTTCGAGGGACAGACGAAGACGAAGCTCGGCAACTCGGAGGTCGCTGGTGCCGTTCAGCAGGCCGTGGGTGAGGCCCTCGCCAACTATCTGGAGGAGCATCCGAAGGAGGCAAAGATGATCTGCGACAAGGTGGTGCTTGCCGCTACCGCCCGTATCGCCGCCCGCAAGGCCCGTGAGAGCGTGCAGCGCAAGAACCCGATGACGGGTGGCGGACTGCCCGGCAAACTTGCCGACTGCTCTAACAAGGATCCTCAGCAGTGTGAGATCTTCCTCGTCGAGGGTGACTCCGCCGGTGGCTCTGCCAAGTCTGGCCGTGACCGTCATTTCCAGGCCATCCTGCCGCTTCGTGGTAAGATCCTGAATGTGGAGAAGGTACAGTGGCACCGTGTGTTTGAGTCGGAGTCGGTGATGAACATCATCCAGTCCATCGGCGTCCGCTTCGGCGTGGAGGGCGAAGGTGACCGTGAGGCCAACATCGACAAGCTGCGTTACAACAAGATCATCATCATGACCGATGCCGACGTCGATGGCTCGCACATCGACACGCTGATCATGACGCTCTTCTACCGCTTCATGCCGCAGGTGATCCAGGGCGGACACCTCTATATCGCCACACCGCCGCTCTACAAGTGTACCTATAAGAAGGTGTCGGAGTACTGCTACACCGAGCAGCAGCGCCAGGCCTTCATCGACAAGTATGTGGCTGGCAACGGCGACGACAAGGGCCTCCACACCCAGCGCTACAAAGGTCTGGGTGAGATGAACCCCGAGCAGCTGTGGGAGACGACCATGAATCCCGAGAACCGTCTGCTGAAGCAGGTGAGCATCGAGAATGCCGCCGAGGCCGACGAGATCTTCTCCATGCTGATGGGTGACGATGTAGAGCCCCGTCGCGAGTTCATCGAGAAGAACGCCACCTACGCCAACATCGACGCATAACCTAAGCGAACGCACACTAAAAGGTAATTATAGCAAGAGGGTGTGTCAAAATAGGCACATCCTCTTTTTTTGTTTACCAATCGTCAGTCAGGACGGATCTGACGATCTTGGTTGCTGTTTTTCATTTTCTCATCATTTATAGTACCAGACTGGCCAGAAA
>JAEEPF010000086.1 GCA_016284635.1 Prevotella sp. | reverse complement strand
TCCAAGCTGAAGAAGAATCCCTTCTTCCGTTGCTGTAGTGTCATGGACCACAGTTCAGGTAACAAGAAGGTGTTCGAGACAAAATACGTACTCGACAATCCGCACTTCAAGGAAGATGCCCTGCAAAAGGCATTCAAGGTTGAGGAATCTGTTGACCATAAGGAAATCGATGATTCTGGTAAAAATGTCAACGAGGCGGCCAGTACAGAGGATGTCCGCAAGAGTTTTGAAGTGAAGCTGGATCATGAGAAAAAGGTTATCCGAATTGGCGCTTATTTCTACGACCTCAAAGGCGTACTGATATGTGAGGCAACCGAGGAGGATAAGAAGAAATACTATTGCAACCGTTTCGTTACTTTCCCGATTGTTGATGAAGACTGGAAGGTAATAGAAGACGAAGATATATCAGATGGTCTTGAAAGGTTGATTATTGGTAAGACCGGCGATACCATTCCCTTGTCAGCGTTGAAGGATGCAGCCGATTACAATGCCAGAGAGCATGTGTGTGGTTATGACGAATTGTTGGTGGGCTTGGAAAGAAAGGGGATAACAATATCAAACAGGAAAGCCATTGATTCTCCAGAAGAGTTGTCAGATACTGTCGTCATTGAACTTTCCAAGATTCCTGGCAAGCATCATTTTAGGTTAGACTCCCATCAGGACAGCTACTATATACCGAGACGCTTCTTCCATGTGGGTACCGATGACGAGCTATACCAGGATGCCCGAGAGGGGAAGCAGCAGACACAATATACTTATGACAAGATCATTCAGCAGATAGCCGATGATGTCTTTTCACTTTCCTGGTTCTTCCATAAACCGAATCTGAAGGTGCTTGTCATTGCCTATGTGGAAGAGAGCGATGCCTCTCATCGTTACGAAAGAGGGCCCGTTCCGACGGACTGGTTCTATACCGTCCAGACACTTGAAGGAGATATCAACCGCAAGCTGGACGATATGTACAAAGAAGAAGGCGATAAATACTACAAGGAGAAGAGACCGATATCCTAAAAGTCAAGGATTTAATATATTTCCATAGCTGAATAATTGGGAAAAACGCAGGGATAGATACAAAATTCTTTCGAAATGTTTGTTATATTAAACATTTTTGTGACCTGTACTGATTTTGGTTGACAGTTTTGTTTGTTATTCCTAACTTGGTTTACACTTTACTTTTTTTATTCCTACACAGGTTGTCAGTTTGAGACTTTATTCCTGCTTGGGTAGACACTCTTGTTTTATTCCTAACATGGTTGTCACACCAAAATCTTTGCCCTAAGACGGTTGACAGTTATTCACATGACAGAATCAATGCATATTCTGTCAGCCGTCTTCTTGGCGGTGCAAAGATAGGCATTTACTTTTGATTACGCAAGCTTATTCCTGATTTTGTTGTCAGAACGGTAGTTCGTCATCCTCTTCCTTCTTGTCTCCCAGGAGCAGTCCAACGTAGTTTCTCAGGTCTGACTCTGCAAAGCTGAGCCTTGCATGCAGCTCGTCTTCCCATTCTTCGTCACCATCTTTTTTCGCATTGCTGACCAGCGTTTCAAACTCCTCCATAAAGTCAAGTATGCACCTGATCCTTGTGATTAATTCCTGTTTCATGTTCTTGATTTTTAATTGTTATACACTTATTTGATAGTATTGCCATCGTCTGTATTCCCTTGCTGTAGTGAGTATCCAAGCAACGGGTTGTCGCTGCGCCCCGTCATCATCTCGTATGGGGTCTTCATGCCCAGGGCCTGGTGTGGACGGGCATGGTTGTACATGTAGACGGAGTTGCCTATCGAGCCTCCTGTGTTGATGAAGTCCAGGTCGCCGTTGTTGAAGAGCCAGGAGTTCTTCACCGTATTGTTCATCCTCTCGGCCAGCGCATTGTGCAGCGGGTCGCCCGTCTGCGTCATGCTGATCCTGGCATTGATGGACAGAAGCATTTCCACGTATATCTGCGATGTGTACTGCACGCCGCGGTCCGAGTGGTGAATCAGCTCAGAGAGACCGATGCCGAAGCCAGCATAGCATTCAAGAGCCATCGTCAGGGCTTTTAGGGGACCGTCTGTCTCCAGCGTCTCATGGAAGCACCAACCAACGATATAGCGGCTGTAGGCATCCGTCAGCAGCGACAGATAGCCGAATCCCTCGCTGCAATAGACATAGGTGATGTCTGCCACCACCAGCTGCCCGGCATACCTGGCCACCAGTTTTGGCGTGGTGTTCAGCAGATCGGGCCAGATGCGGTTGTTGTGGTTGGAGTCCGTAGTCTTGGGCCTGTAGCGCTTCCTGCGCAGCATCAGGCCGTTGGCACGCAGCACGTCGTAGAAACGGTCTCGCCCAAGCGTAAACTTCACACCGAAATACTGCTTGCAGAGTTCCCAAAGTTCACGGCAGCCCGCCTTCGGCAGGTTGTCCGGAGCACGGATGTAATGGCAGTAGAGCACTACGCTCGTGATGAGGACGGCCTCCTCGTCTTCCTTCTCGTCATGCTTGTAGTAGCCCCATCTGGATATGCCAAGCAATCGGCAGAGAGGCGCAATCTTGTAGACATGCACCTCCACTGCCAGGGCTGTGATTACTTGGCATCTGATTTTTTTCTGATGGGGATGCCGTAGCGTTCCTCGGCCAGTACAATCATGCGCTCGTAGGCATCACGAGCCATCTCTGTGCGCTTCAAGTCAATTGACTTGGAACGCAACTCCTGTTTCAAGCGGGCAATCTCCTGAAGCAGTTCTTCCTTGTCTGGATCCTTCTTCATATCCGTTACAGCAGACTGTGGCAGAATCACCACTGTATTGTCTTCGACTGCAAAGGTACGAATCCAATTTGAAATACAATGCTGAGAAAGACCTTTTTCTTTCTCAAATGCATATTTTGACTTGCCTGAAGACAAATACTCTTCTACTAATGCAAGTCTTTTCTCATCTGTCATTTCTCCATTTTGTCGCATACTGATACACTTTTTTAATTCCAAAAGTGTCAACTTATTCAGTACACGTCACATTACCACACCACCCATCTGTTGTGAAGACGAAAAGTTGAGGGTGAGTAGATGAAAAGTAGAGGACGTGTAGAGGCAAAGTAGAAGCAAGGTAGAAGGAAAGTAGAGGTAAAGTAGAAGGAACGTAGAATCTAAATACCTGATATACTATAATTTACACAAAATTAATAGAAGCAAATGGCGATTATTTGATTTCGTTCTCTTATAGACACACAAAACTGTCGCCTATTAATCATCCATAAAAATAAATTTCAATTCCCCTTTTTTCCATTCTTTCAAAATCATTTCTGCGTTAAAACTATGAATCCCGTAGTTGCCATTCGCTATTTCTGACAAGACTTCTTCTCCTTTTTGGGGACACACAGAAAGATATGCGTACGATGCGGATTCTCTTACTCCTACATTTTCATGTGATAATAATTGCTCCAACATTCCCATCCCATTGGTTTTATAGAGATATGAAAGACATTTGATCTTATTGTCAAAGCACTCATTTCCCAATTTGTAATTTCCTGTCTTTAACGTTTGAGCTTGTTTGATAGAATTCTCCTCAAACAGTTTTAACGCTTCCTCTTGACTTGTTATAGTTTTCATATCGTTTTCATTACGTAACGTAAACACATCAATAAACATGAATTACATCGTAATATTGAATATCATAAATAAGATGTATCCTCCTATTATCAGAGACAATAAAGATCCCCCAAATAATACGAGCTTAATATATACAGATGACGCATCTAATTTCTGAAATTCATCCTTATAGAACTTCTCATCCTGTATGTAAAAGCTAAGACCCAAAACAGCGAGAATTCCAAGAATGGAGGAAATCCCAATAAGAATGGTGCTAACAACTTTACTTAAATTTAGTAGCCATGATAACACTAGAATGGTAGAACACAATAACGAATAAACATATAAAAAGAGTGTTATATGTAATAAAGTTCCGCCCGTCCGGGTGTTATAGGTATGGAGTTCATGAATACCAAACACGTGGTCAATTTGATAAAAACCATAATACAAATATACAATCAACTTTTTCATCTTGTAACAGACATGTGATCATGATTTCGTTTCATGTTGCAAATTTACACACTTTATTTGTAACTTCCAAATTAAATTTAGGAAAATAGTGTTTTCAGCGACTCCGTCTCATGTACACAGTTCCTGGCACCGTGTGTATTTAAACCAGTTGATAGCGTCAATACCTTTTTCTTTATAGCATACATATTGTTCCTGGTACCATGTGTAATTCTCTGTGCATTATTTCCTCGCCACTACCAAGAAATGTGGACTCATGCCCATCATTTCAGGCTCGGTTTCTGTCATCCGGACAATTTCCAATAACCGCTTACGGCTGGCCTCGTTCTCCCATTTCTCGTCAAGATGCGGCGTGAACCAGATGCAACCCTCCACCGCAATGGCTTTCATTACAGCATATCCAGCCTCTATGATTTCCGTTTTCATCTCCTCTGAAGTCGTGAAGTATGACTCTGCGATGAATTTCGGATATTCCTTTGGGCGGATATGGTCGCCAGTGCTCATCTCGCCTTTAATCATGTTGAAAAACACGGGGTCATCAAGAAAGTCGTTTTTCTCGCCATAGACAGACAAAGCCCAAGTCATGGAACTGAACTTGGAAATTCCCGTCGAAATCAGAAGTCCACCTTTTTTCAGCACACGGAAGGCCTCACGTAGAGCAAGCAATCGCTCTTCTCTATTGCGCAAATGATACAAAGGTCCCATCATTAGTACTACATCGGCACTCTCGTCAGGTCGATTGATGTGGCGGGCATCGCCTGTCTCAGCAATAAAGTTGCAATCTTTCATCATATTGACTTTCGCATATTCTACAGCGTTCTTCGTTAATTCAATGAGATGCACTTCGTTCCCTTTTTGGGCCAGCCATGTCGCATACATTCCAATGCCTCCACCAATATCATAAACAACTTTGCCCTTATCGATATAACGTGCCAATATTTCCTTCGTCCGAAGAAACTCAACCTTGCCCAGTCCGCGTTCCAATCGTCCGATTTCCGTACCGTTGTTATAAAACTCATAGATTTCGTCCATTGTCGATGATTTGAAATGTTTCAATTAGGCCTTATCTTTCTTGAACTCTATGTTCTTGTAGAGGACGGGCTTGCCGTTTTCGCTCTCGGGGATGATGTGGAGGCGGACGCTATGGATGTGTTTCTTTGGGCGGAACTCCTCCGGGCTGTCCACCTTGTCACTCTCGATCTCCAGTTTCAGACGTCCCCAATTTCTCAACTGTACGATGTCACCATCACGGAGATGACGGCTGACAACATCGGAGAGCCTCATCATGACAGCGTTGATGAGGGACTCATCGTAAGGATGCTGTTCGCAGACTTCCTTCACTATCTCCATGTTACTGATGACGCGGTGATGACTGGCCACCGCCTTGTATTTGCCGAACGTTTTCAGCGTCGGCTTGTTCTCTTTGACAATCTTGTACTTCATATTCTCGGGTTTAATGCTTATTCTGTCAGAGTTTCATGCCTCTAAAGTCGATGTCATTTAACTGCTTGACTGCAAAGACTATGCCAAAGGCTCTTGAATTCTCGAGAAAATCCAAGACTTTACTGCCTGTAAAGTCTGACTTTGAAGCCTGTAAACCTCTGAATTCTCGAGAAAATTGAAAAGCCCCTACTCGGATGACCTCCGGAAGCCCCTGTTGGAGAAGTGATTTTAGTGCCTGCAAACCCCGCTCATGAACCTTGTACCCCGACCGAGAATCGAACTCGGAACTAAGCTTTAGGAGAGCCTTGTTATATCCATTTAACTATCAGGGCGCGTGGGTCCCATAATAGCAGGCACGGCTTTTCGGGTGCAAAGGTACGAAAAAAAGTGATAAGTGAAGAGCGAAAAGCGAAAAATTTACTGCCGCTGACGTAAAAAAGCTTGAATTGTGGTCCTTTTATCTCAGCACGGACTGCCTGAAGGAGTCAAATTGCGCCATTCCATCGGGGCCGTAACAGAAGAGGCCGACGCGGATACCCTTCCAGTAGCCAGCCCGTAGGGGGAAGGGATCGCAGGCTGGGAGGTAGGACTCGCCATCAATGCTGTAGAAGTATTGGTGGCGATTTTGTTGGTTGTCGTTGATGACCTTCAGGTAGAGACGAGGGAAAGAGCCGGACTTGATGAGTCTGCGTTGGCCGTTTTGTTCGATGAATACGCCTTTTTTGCAGAGACCGATACCCGTAAAGAGCTTGCCCGTACAGCAAAGCCCAGCGTAGCAGTCGCCTTTGGCCTCGACGATCGTTGTACTCTCACTCAGATAGCCCACGACCTTCTGCGTGAGCATATTCCTGCAAGCCTTCAGACTATCGGCAGGCTGGGCATCGATGGTGAGGAATCCTTTCCGCTTTGTCAGACTCCAATGCGCATCGTCTGGATTGTGGTTCCATTGCCAGGCGGGGGATAAATTAGAGGTGAGTGGAGAGAGGTGAGAGGTAAGAGAAATGTCTTCTGCAGAGGAAACCACAGAAGCGAAATCGTCGATGAAATCGCAGGAAATGTATGAGTTCCCGTTGGAAGTGCTTGTCTGGTAATCTCTCACCTCTTGCTTCTCACCTCTTACCTCTAAAATGGGCTTCTCCCATCGCTTGACGGGCTCGCCGATGCCGTTGCCGTCGAGATCGACACCCATCAGCGGCCAGTCATCCAGCCAGCGGACGGGTTGCAGATGGACTACACGTCCCAGAACGGGCGTCTCCTGGAAGTGATAGAACCACCAACTGCCGTCTGGCGCATCAACCAAAGCCCCTTGATGAGGCCCGTTAACCTTGGTGGAACCCTGTTCAAGCACAATCTTCCGTTGGTACGGACCATAGATGTTGCGTGAACGGAGCACAGTCTGCCAGCCAGTGCCTACGCCTCCCTCTGGGATGACGAGATAGTACCAGCCGTTGCGCTTGAGCCATTTCGTGCCTTCTGCGATGGGGCCCTCATAGACGGTAACCCCTTCGTCGAGCAGCGTCTTACCGTCAGGAGACATCTTATGGACGATGATAGGGCCTGCCCCATGACGGCTCCGACCCAAATACGCCTGTCCATCCTCATCCCAGAAAGGACAGGGATCCTCCCATTTCTCCACCCGTTGCACGAGATGGAGTGGGGCCCAAGGGCCGTGAGGGTCTTTGGCGGTAGTCATATAAAGGCCTTCCTCTGGGGTACAGAAGAAAATGTAGTAGAGCCCATCGTGGTAGCGGATGGCTGGTGCCCACGATCCGCCGGCATAGTGCTGGTTGCTGTCCCAGCCCGGCTCATCGAAACGGCGATAGACCTGACTGACATAGCGCCAGTTCACCATATCGTCGCTTTCCAGCACCTGCATGCCGATGAAATGGAAGTCGGAAGCCACCATATAGTACTTTTTGCCCACGCGGATGACGTCTGGATCGGAGAAATCGGCATTGAGTACGGGGTTCAGGTAGGTGCCGTCGCCCTGATCTCCCCAGCCCTCGGTGTCTGTCTGCACGAAGTCTGGACGGACATCGGGCTCATCTGTGAGTATCTCGATGTTGGAGAACTGTACGTTACGGGCGTGACGCACGAAGAAACCTTTGGCAGACAGGTTGCCCCACATGGTGGCTTCAGGATAGGATTTCTCTTTCTCATTTGCGATGGAATCGGCAATTTCTGTCAGTTCGCTGGCCTTCACGCCGCCTTTGTGATGGAAGGTGATGTCGGAGAGGAACACGTTGCGTACAGGATGGCCGGGCAGACCTGTGATGGAACAGCCCGTCTGTCCTGCATGGTGGATCTGAAAATGATGGAGGCGTATGCCGTCGATGGTGCCCACATGATCGATGGGAATCAGTTCTGTAATGGTGTCTTCATTGCCTTTGCCACTCAACGCTGTTCCTTTGTCTCTCAGTTGATAGCCTCGTCCGCGATTGCCCAGACGGATGAAGATGGGTGACTCTGTGCCCTCAACGGTGAAATCGGAGACGTTGACATTCTCCATCGTGCCGCCATCGACGATCTCCAGCGAGATGGCCGATGTGCCGATCCACTGTCCGAAGAACTTCTCCCGCTGGTCGCTGCTCGGCTTCACCACGATGCCGCTGATGTTGATGTTGCGGAAGCCGCCGTTGGTCTCAGTTCCAAGTTTCACAGCATTACAGTGGCTGCTCACCACACAGTCTGAGATACGGATGTTCTCGCAGAGACGGGGCGAAGTGGACTTCAGGGTGATGCCGTCGTCGTCGCTGTCGGACATCATTCCTCGCACGATGACATCGTGACAACCGTCGAGGTCGAGGGCATCGTTGTTGTAGTTATTTCGGTTGAAAACCTTGATTCCATCGATGTTCAGCCGGTCGCAGGCCAGATAGTGCTGCATCCAGCAGCCACTGTTTCGGAGGGTGATATTCCGGATGGTGATGTCGCTGCTCTGAATGAAACGTATCAGGTGCGGACGGGTGATGCCTTCGTCGTTCCAGGACTTTTTGGCGAAGGCCCGTCCTTGTCCGTCGATGGTGCCTGTGCCGTCGATGATCACGTTGTGCACCTTGTCGGCATAGATCAGTTGGATGGTGGTGGTCTGCGTTCGGAGCGACACATAGTCCGATTTCATCGGCAGATAATCCTTGATGTCAGTACTCCCGTAGAGCGTCGCACCCTGTTCTATATAAAGATGTACGTTCGACTTCAGGATGAGAGAGCCGGTCTTGAAGTTGCCAGTGGGGATGATGACTCTTCCGCCTCCAGCCTCCGAGCAGCAGTCGATGGCCCGCTGAATGGCTGTGGTGGAGAGTACGGTGGTGTCGGCTTTGGCACCGTAGTCAAGAATGTTATAGTCGGCGGCCTGCAAGGGAAGGGACCCCAAAAGCACGATGGCGACAAGGACGGATTTCTTCAGGTTCATGTTATTCCAATCTTTTATGATGTAACAGATTTTTTCTTTCTTGTTGCAAAGATACGAATTAATCCACAAATAGCCGCTATATGTTGAGGAATTTTTTTAATTTTGCGTGGCAATTCAATTTCAACTAAAGACTAAATGTATGAAAAGATTATTGGTTTTCTCTTTCTTAGTGTGCGCTGCGTTGAGTGTCAGCGCCCAGAATCCGTATCTGCCTTTGTGGGAACATGTGCCCGACGGTGAGCCTCGTGTCTTCGAGGATCCCGACAATCCTGGCAAACTGCGTGCCTACATCATCGGCTCGCACGATACGAACTATACCGCCTATTGTGGTAGTGATATCCGTATGTGGTCTGCTCCCGTTGAGGATCTCACCCAGTGGCGCGACGAAGGACCGATCTTCACTTGGTATGTCGATGGTCAGTGGGACACGATGTTTGCGCCTGACCTCGTCGAAGTGAAAGACAAAGCTACAGGCAAGAAGACCTATTACCTCTATCCCCATTCTCGTGGCTGGCGTCGTGTGGCGATGGTCTGCAAGAGCGACCGTCCTGATGGTCCCTTCACGCCTATCAACCTCACGGAAGACGGTCGTCAGTGTGTGCCTGGCTCGCTCATCGACTTCGATCCCTCCGTTTTCATCGAGGAAATCACCAATAAGAAGGATCCTGACTACGACAAAGGTTTCCGTGCATACGTCTTCTATGGCTTCCAGCACTCTACGGCTTGTGAGTTGGATCAGAACACGATGTACTCCCAGCGTCCTGGAACCGAACTCATCGATCCCTTCATCCCCGCCAGCAGTGCCGACGGTCGTCTGCTCGACAAGGAGGGCAGCGAGTATAAGGCTCTCTATCAGGGACAGAACCCACTCGACTTCAACTTCTTCGAGGCTTCCAGCATCCGTCAGGTGGGCAACAAGTACGTGATGGTGTTCTCTGGTTATAGCGGCAAGGAATACGGTCTGAGCAATACGAACTCCGCCCTGCGCTATGCCTTCGGCGATTCGCCTTTAGGCCCTTGGCGCTCTGGTGGCGTGCTGGTAGATTCTCGTGGTGTGGTGCTTGGTGAGGACGGCTCGCAGCTGATCACCACCAACGCAGGCCATAACACACACGGCTCGCTGCAGGAGATCAACGGTCAGTGGTATGTGTTCTATCATCGTCCGCCGCGTGGATTCGGCTTCGCCCGTCAGCCGATGGCCGCTCCCGTGAAGATCACTTGGGACAAGAAACCCGTCGCCAAAGGTGGTGTGGTGAAGATCACGGGCTACGACCCATACGCCGTGAATAACGAGTGGACGGCTGCTGCCTCCGACGGCAATACCTATACGGGTGCTGAGGTGACCTCTGAGGGTTTCCAGATCTTCGGACTTCCACCTTATCAATATTATAGTGCCGGTATCGCCTGCTTTATGACGGGTGGCACGAACAGCAACGAGTGGATGCAGGATAATCACGACATCTGGAACAACTCGATGGATCTCGCGGGCATCACCAACGGTGGAATCGTAGGTTTTAAGTACTTCGGCTTCGGTGGTCTCGCTCAGGACACGAAGGGCCTGAAGGCCTTTGAGGGTACGAAAACTGGTGATGGAACCGGGCTTTATCTCAATCTGACGCCAGGCAGACACGGTGCTTTCAAGATTCATGTGCGCCTTGACGATCCTTGGAAGGGTGAGGAGATTACCGTCTTCGATATTGCAGAAGACGACTCTCATACCGCTAAATTGTATCAGAAGAATGTGCCAGCCGTCGAGGGTTTGACGGGCAAACATGCTATCTACCTCGTGGCTGAGGGTGCTGACATCCAGAAGCCGGAGCGTCCGCGCTGGGGTGGTCCTCGTGGTCCGCAGCGTCCTGAGGGGCTCTTCGACCTTCATGGAATAGGATTCATTAAGAGAGGTATGAGCCTGAATGCACCTCAAGTGCCGCAGGTGACGATTGTGGCAGACGGGCAGAAATTAGTGATTCCATCGACGCCTATCCGATTCACGAACCTCAACGGCTATACGGACCAGACGCGCTATCAGGTCTATGGCAAGTTGACGGACAGTTCGAAGATCATCGCTACCTCGAATAATCCATCAGTGAAGTTTGAGGTCAGCCCCATCGTCGAAGGTCGCGCTACCATCAAAGCCACCTACAACGGCCTGACGAAGATCTTCTTAATCAACTAAGATTCTTTTAAGACCACGAATTACACGAATTTCACTAATTATAGCTGCGCCTTTATTGCTGCTTAAAAGAATTAGTGAAATTAGTGTAATTCGTGGTTTATTATATTCAGAGTGTTTTCTTTATTCGTTGTAGTGCTTCGAGGAGGCGGGAGCGCTGGGTCGCAATGTTAAAGCGGACGTAGCCCTTACCCGTTTCTGGGCCGTACATTGTACCGGGATTGATCCACACCTTCGCCTCACGGAGCAGACGGTCGCAGAGTTCATCGACGGGAATGCCCATCGCCGAGACATCCACCCAAGGGAGGTAGGTGCCTTCGAGGGGACAGACCTTCCACTGAGGAAGGTTTTTATCGATGAAATCGCACAAAACGGTGTAATTCTCCCACAGATATTGGTTCAGTTCGTCAATCCAGTCCTCGCTCTCATTATAGGCTGCGATGAGTGCCACAGGACCAAATGGATTCACGTCGCACACCTCGTTGATGTTGATGGCACGATCGATGCGGCGGCGCCATGAGGGGTTAGAAACGATAATGTTTGCAATCTGGAGACCTGCGATGTTAAACGACTTCGAAGGCGAATTGAGAATGACGCTGTTCTTTCTGCACGCCTCGCTGACAGCAGCGAAGGGCTGGAATGTGTGTCCAGGCATCATCAGTTCACAATGTATCTCGTCGCTCACCACCTTCACGTTGTGCTTCAGGCAGATATCATTCATCCGTTCCAATTCTTCTTTCGTCCACACGCGTCCTGTGGGGTTATGGGGATTGCAGAGCAGGAACACCGTCGTTTTCTCGTCGGAACACTTCGCCTCGAAATCGCCCCAGTCGATGTTGAATTTTGCATCGGAAGAACACGGACTGACTCGGACTTCTTCAGTTTCTCTAGAACTTTTTCTAAGATCCGTGTTAGTCCGTGTTAATCCGTTGCTATATATCAATGCCGTTTCCTGCACCTCGCAGCCGTTGTTGCGGATAGAGGAGAAGAAGCAGTTGTAGTCTGGTGAGAGGATGAGCACCTTTTCGCCAGGCATCGTCAGCGCCTTGATGGCGACGGACATCGCTGGTACGACACCTGTGGTATAGAGGATTTCTTCCCGATGAATCCGCCAATGATGCCGCCGACGGAACCAGTTGATGACGGCCACGTAATAGTCTTCCTCTACTACGGTATAGCCGAATACCCCGTGTTCAGCCCGCTTCTTCACAGCCTCCAGTATCTGGGGAGCCGCCTTGAAGTCCATATCCGCCACCCACAGGGGGATGACATCGTCACTCGGACTCTCATCCCACTTCACACAATGCGTTCCCCGTCTTTCTACGATTTCATCGAAATTATATTTCATATTTTTGGTATTTATTTCTCCCTCTTAGTAAGGGGGAGTTAGAGGGGGTCTGAACAAAGGAAAGATGCGCTTCTTCAAACCACCCCTAACCCCTCCTAAGTTAGGAGGGGAAGAGATTACTTTCTTATCTCTATCACGCAATTGTTCGGCTGGCGGACGTTCTCGTCGATGGTGATACTACCGATGGAATCGGCAATAATGTGTCCGGATGTGGGGTTCTTGATGTTCTCGATATGTCCGCGGATGTCAGCCTCGACGGTGGAATATTCGAACATACGGTCGCACATCTTGTCGATGGTACAGTTCTCCAGCACGAGGTTCTCGGTATAGCAGAGCAGTTGCTCGCCGGCCAGGTGACAGTTCACCAGCCTGACGTTCTTCGAGTGCCAGGCCAGGTACTCGCCGTCGAGCACGGAGTCATAGACCGTGATGTTCTCGCACTCCCAAAAGGAGTCCTTCGTTAGGATCTTGGCGTTGTGTACCTCGACGTTCTTGCAGTATTGGAACACGTACTTCGAGTCGCTTTCCAGTCCATCGACAAAGATATTGCTCGAGAACATGAAGGGATAGGTGCCGCCATGCAGTTTCACGTTCTTGATCTTAATGCCGTCCACCTTCCAGAAGGTTTCGTCGGCATCAGTGATTTCTACATTCTCCAGCGTCAGGTTCTTCATCTCACGGAAGAACTTGGGTCCGTCGATGCGCGAGTTGGTCATCACGAGGTCGTTGGTGTACCAGATGGCCGAGCGCGAATCCATCGCGAAATAGCAGTTGTCGATCTTTGCGCCGTCGACGTGCCACCAGGGGTATTTGCCGTAGAACTTACAGTCGTAAGCCTCCATATTCTGGCATTGCTTGATGCCCGACTCTCCATCGGTGATAGTGACCCGCTCCAGCCGCAGGTCGTGCTGGGCGAACAATGGACGCTCGCCTCCAAAAGTCTTGTCTTTAATCAGTTTCATTGTTTTTGTATATATTTGGCTGCAAAGGTACGAATAAAAATCCGTAATCTATCTACCAAGATTACGGATTTTACTACCTATTTAAGGGTTTTTAATATGTTGAGAGAGAAAGCGTTAGCCCAATCGTATCAGTTCATTGCCAGCAGACGGTCGCTGATCTGCTCCAGCGACTCCATGCAGAGCAGGCTGTTGATGAGATACATGTCGTTCTTGGCCTCATTCATCTTGAACGTCCTCACCGAAGTCACGTTTGGAGCCACCTCGCGATAGAGTGTCACCTCCATCGGCAGGTCGTAAGCCTGAAGCGTTGCGTCCCACTTGCTGGTCTCCATATTGTACCCGTTCTTATAGTATTTATAGGTGTGGCGGAAGTCGTACACCCAGTCCTTCTTGGCCTCGTCCCAGCGCATGACCTCGCGGTTGGTCAGCCTTCCCTGCTCGTCGTAGCTGTAGCGATACTCCATCTTGGCGCACATCTGGCCCTCGGCCTTCTGCTCATAGACCTCAATCTTGTGGATAATGCCGTCCTCCAGGTCTGAGTTGTACATATACTGTGAGTTCACGTCGTTAGCGGCGTTGAAATACATCGTTAAAACGGTTGCGATAGTGATAATTGATTCCATAACTCTTTGCTTTTAAAATTAAACTTTTGCCTGTTAGACGCTGCAAAGGTATGAAAAACTACATGCATTTAAGGTTATTTAAATGTTATCTTTAGGTTAATTCTTTTCCTTCTTCGTATCTTTGCCCTCAAAAATGCGGGAAAATAAATATAAATATGTGTCCGTAGGGGCGATGGTGGCGGTGATGCTGCTGCTGGGGCTCTATATGTGGATGACCTACCGCTCGGCCGTCACCGACATCTCTGAGCGTGCAGGCAATCAGTTGACGTGGGGCATGTTCTACGAGAGCTATCAGCGGGCGGAGGTCGTGTCTGTGGGCGACACCCTCAGCCTGCCCCATCTGCGCGGCGACCTCTCGTTGGAATCGTCGGTAGAGGGCATGAACGATGTGCTCAGCCGCCGTTATCACTCCGAAGTGTCGCTCGACACCCTTGCGCAGTATGTTGACTCCCTGCTCAGCGTGGTGAGCCTCGACCGAAACTTCACCCTGATGGAAGTCGATGCCGACGGCCGCATTCTCCGTCAGAATAACGATCGCCTGTCGCCTGCCGCCTTGAAGACGCGGGTGTTCAGCACCCGTCGCGATCAGTCGCGGGGCATCCGGCTCGCACTTAATAATCCCTATCCGACGCTCGCCAGAAGGCTCAGCCCGCTCTTTGCGGCCAGTGCCATCATCCTCATTCTCTTCGGTGCCATCCTGCTGAGGCTGCTGCGCTACCTCGACGAGCAGAAGATGATGGCCGACCTCCGCAATGACTTCTCCTACGCGATGGTTCACGACATGAAGTCGCCTCTGTCGAGCATCATCATGGGTGCGCGGTTCCTCCACAGCGGCAAGGTTGACGACAAGCCTGAGATCAAAGAGAAATACTACGCCATCATCGAGAGTGAGGCGGAGCACCTGCTGGCACTCGTCAACAAACTGCTCACCATCTCGAAGCTCGAAAACAAGAAACTCATCTTGAACAAGCAGGACGTGAACCTGGAACCCATCATCGACGATATCGTGGAGAAAGCGAAGGCCAAAACGGATAAAAACATCGATTTCATCGTGGATTTGCTCGAACGTCACGTCCTCGCCGACGAACAATATCTCGCCGAAGCCATCTCCAATCTCGTCGACAATGCCATCAAGTACTCGA
>JAEEPF010000085.1 GCA_016284635.1 Prevotella sp. | reverse complement strand
GCACGTCAGGGACTGACTGCCACAAAGATGGTCGGTGCGAACCTGAACTATGAGAAAACCAAAAAATTCAAACTCGACGGCAGCATACGCTGGAACCACAGCGACGGTGACGTCTTCTCAAAGAGCAACGTGGAGAATTTCTTCAGTGAGGCCACTTCGTCGTGGGAAAACAGTGTCAGCCAGAGGTTCTCCCGTTCCAATCAGTGGAATGCCCAGATGCGCTTGGAGTGGCAGCCCGACTCAATGACCAACATCATGTTCCGTCCCAATTTCCGTTATAACTCCAACGACGGCGAGAACACTAGCCAGAGCGCAACTTTTTCAGAGAATCCGTATAACTATGTCGATGACCCCTTGGCCGAGATCCAGACCCTGATCGGCAAGGGCATCACCAAGAACTACAATATTAGTGACGGTATCAGCTACAGCGATTCGAAGAGCGTGGGTGGTATGTTGCAGTTCAACCGCCGCCTGAACAACTCTGGCCGCAACATCACCGTGCAGTTGAACGGCAACTGGAGTGATGGCATCAGCAAGTCGATAACGAACAATTACATATACCTGTTCACCACTACCGATACGACGATCACCAACCGCTACAGTGTCACGCCGGAGGACAAATGGAGCTACAGCATCCGTGCCTCCTACAGCGAGCCCCTCTGGCGACAGGTCTACCTGCAGTTCAGTTATACCTATAATTATAGCTATACCAAGAGCGACCGTCTCATGTATAGTCTCATCGGTGTGGACTACAGTGATATCGTGCCACAGTACCGCAACTGGGATGCCTATCTTTCCAGGCTTCCCCAACCCATAGATACCTATGAGGACGAAGACCTGAGCCGATACTCGGAATACAAGAATTACAACCATACGCTTGAGCTGATGTTGCGCATCGTCCGTAAGGCCTATAACCTCAACGTCGGTTTCCAGGTGCTTCCCCAGAAGACGCACTTCATCCAGAACTATCAGGGCGTCTATGCCGATACCGTGCGCACTGTGACCAATGTCACGCCGACCCTCGACTTCCGTTGGAAGAAGTCGCAGACTGGTCAGTTGCGCTTCACCTATCGTGGCCGTACCCAGCAGCCTTCGATGAGTGACCTGCTTGATATCGTCGACGATAGCAATCCCCTGCGTATCACACGTGGTAACCCGGGTCTGAAGCCCTCGTTCACGCAGAATTTCAACCTCTTCTACAACGATTACTTCCAGAAGCACCAGCGGGCCGTGATGACCTTCGTGAACTTCTCGACGACCAGTAACTCCGTGTCGAATAAGACCACCCTCAACACCGTGACCGGTGGTACGGTTACCCGTCCGGAGAACATCAACGGCAACTGGAACGGTAACCTCGGCTTCATGTTCAATACCGCCATCGACTCTGCCGCATATTTCAACGTCAACACGTTCACCAACCTGAGCTATGCCCACAACGTCGGATACGTGAGTGTCAACAGTCTCCAGGATTCGGAGGAGAGTGTCACCAAGACCTTCGGCATCGGTGAGCGTCTGGCCGCCAGCTACCGTAACGACTGGTTGGAGGTCGAACTCAACGGCTCTCTGAATTACAACCGTTCGCGCAGTGAACTCCAGCCGAACAACAACCTCGACACCTGGCAGTTCACATACGGAGGTATGGTCGGTATCAACGCTCCCTGGGGCACGTCATTCACCACGAACCTGAATATGCAGAGCCGTCGTGGCTATACCGACAACTCGATGAACACCAACGAACTCATCTGGAATGCCCAGGTGTCTCAGAGCTTCCTCAAGGGCAAGGCCCTCACTATTTCGCTCCAGCTCTACGACATCCTGCATGAGCAGTCCACCGTAAGCCATATCATCTCTGCCTCTCAGCGCAGTGATACCGAGTATAACGCCATCACTAGCTATGGTATGGTTCATGTCATCTATCGTCTGAATCTCTTTGGAGGCTTTAAGAACCGTGGTGGTGGCTTTGGCGGTCCTGGTGGCCCTGGCGGTCCTGGCGGTCGTGGTGGCCGTGGTGGATTCGGCGGTGGCGGTCCCCGTGGCGGAGGCTTCGGAGGTGGCTTTGGAGGTGGTCCCCGTGGCGGCCGATTTTAATCAAAATGTTAGCAGAAATCAAGGATTTGTGTCATTTTGCAAAAATAATTCTAATTTTGCTTGCAGATATGTAATTATTTAAATATCTTTGCAGGCAAAATTAGAATCAACTGTAAAATGGGACAAGTAATCAAACCCCTGCACTATGAGGCCCTGCTCGATACGAAGCAGACCGAGCAGGGTATCAAGCTTATTAAAGATTTCTTTCAGCAGAACCTCTCCACAGAGCTTCGTCTGCGTCGTGTCACCGCACCTTTATTCGTCCTCAAAGGACTGGGTATCAACGACGATTTGAACGGTGTGGAGCGTGCCGTCACCTTCCCCATCAAGGATCTGGGCGACGCACAGGCTGAGGTAGTACACTCACTGGCCAAGTGGAAGCGCCTCTCGCTGGCCGAGTATCGGATTGAGCCGGGCTACGGCATCTATACTGATATGAATGCCATCCGTGCCGACGAGGAGCTAGACAACCTTCACTCGCTTTACGTCGACCAGTGGGACTGGGAGGCCGTCATCCGTCGTGAAGACCGTACGCTGTCGTTCCTCAAGAACGTTGTCGAGCGCATCTATGCCGCTATCCGTCGTACGGAGTATCTCACCTGCGAGACCTATCCCCAACTCAAGGCCTTCCTGCCTGAGAAGATCCACTTCATCCACGCTGAGGAACTGTTGAAGATGTATCCTGACAAGACACCGAAGGAGCGCGAGGATGCCATTTGCGAGGCATACGGAGCCGTGTTCGTCATCGGCATTGGCGGCAAACTCTCCAACGGTGAGAAGCACGACGGCCGTGCTCCCGACTACGACGACTGGTCTACCATCGCTGAGAATGGCAAGATGGGTCTCAATGGCGATATCCTCATCTGGTATCCCATTCTGGGCCGTTCCTTCGAACTTTCGTCGATGGGCATCCGTGTGGATAAGGAGAGTCTGCTGCGCCAATTGAAGCTCGAACACAAGGAGGAGCGCGAACAGCTCTATTTCCATCAGCAGTTGCTCAACGACCGCCTGCCGCTGTCCATCGGTGGTGGTATCGGTCAGAGCCGTCTTTGTATGGTGCTGCTCCATAAAGGTCATATCGGCGAGATCCAGGCCTCCATCTGGCCCGACGACATGCGTCGCGAGTGTAAAGCCCTCGGTATGACGCTGATATAAATTGACCTATATTATTTTAACATGGATTAATCAAATTTTTCGGAGAGAAAATAGAGATTAATCCATTTTTATTTTGTACCTTTGCACCCTCATTTGGAATTTTATAACGTTATAATATCATAGAAATGGCTGAAACAAAGAAGATTAAGACCGCCTTGGTGTCTGTATTCCACAAGGACGGTCTTGACGAACTCCTCAAAAAGTTGAACGAGGAGGGTGTGAAGTTCCTCTCTACGGGTGGAACGCAGAAGTTTATTGAGTCGTTAGGTTACGAGTGCCAGAAGGTGGAGGATGTGACGACCTATCCTTCGATCCTTGGTGGTCGTGTGAAGACACTGCATCCGAAGGTGTTCGGAGGTATTCTGGGTCGTCGTGAGAACGAGGGTGACCGTGAACAGATGGCTCAGTATGAGATTCCTGAGATCGACCTCGTGATCGTAGACCTTTATCCATTTGAGCAGACCGTGGCCAGCGGTGCCTCTGAGGAGGATATCATCGAGAAGATCGACATCGGCGGCATCTCGCTGATCCGTGCCGGAGCCAAGAACTTCAACGATGTTGTGATTGTGCCGAGCAAGGCTGAGTACAGTGTGCTGCTGGATATCCTGAACAAGCAGGGTGCTGAGACCACCAAGGAACAGCGCCGTATGTTTGCCACCCGTGCCTTCGGTGTGAGCTCACACTACGACACCGCCATCCACTCTTGGTTCGAGAAATAAACGACAACCAGGACAACTATGACAACATCTGCCTACGACGGCAACTGTCGTCTGCGGATAGAAAAAGTTGTCCAAGTTGTTTTAGTTGTAGTGAAAAATAATTAAGTAGTAGTCAAATTATAAGAAGAATGGGATTTTTTAGTTTTGTCCAGGAGATTGCAATGGACCTGGGAACTGCCAACACGATCATTATCAGCGATGACAAGATTGTGGTGGATGAGCCTTCGGTGGTGGCGCTGGATCGCCGCACTGACAAGATGATCGCCGTGGGTAGCGAGGCGAAGATGATGTATGAGAAGACGCACGATAACATCAAGACTATCCGTCCGCTTCGTGACGGTGTGATTGCCGACTTCTCTGCCTGTGAGCAGATGATGCGCGGTCTGATCAAGATGGTGCACACGGGCAGCCGCCTGTTCTCACCCTCACTGAGGATGGTGATCGGTGTGCCTTCGGGTTCTACTGAGGTGGAACTGCGTGCCGTGCGTGACTCTGCGGAGCACGCCGACGGCCGTGATGTGTATCTGATCTTCGAGCCTATGGCTGCTGCCATCGGTATCGGTATCGACGTGGAAGCCCCGGAGGGTAATATGATCGTGGATATCGGCGGTGGATCGACGGAGATTGCCGTGATCTCATTAGGTGGTATCGTATCAAACAACTCCATCCGTACCGCAGGCGACGACCTGACGGCCGATATCCAGGAGTATATGTATCGTCAGCACAATGTGAAGGTGTCTGAGCGTATGGCTGAGCGTATCAAGATCAACGTGGGCTCTGCGCTGACAGATCTCGGCGACGAGGCTCCAGAGGACTTCGTGGTACACGGTCCTAACCGTATCACCGCCCTGCCTATGGAGGTGCCCGTATGCTATCAGGAGATCGCCCACTGTTTAGACAAGACGGTGTCGAAGATTGAGAACGCTGTGCTCTCTGCCTTGGAAAATACACCTCCAGAGCTTTATGCCGACATCGTGCAGAACGGTATCTATCTGGCTGGTGGCGGTGCGCTGCTGCGTGGCCTCGACAAACGCCTGTCAGATAAGATGCACATTCCCTTCCACGTGCCTGAGGATCCCCTCCACAGTGTGGCTAAGGGTGCCGGTGTTGCCCTTAAGAATATCGAACGCTTCAATTTCCTGATGAGGTAATCAAGAATTTGAGAATTAGAGAATTTTAATGAGGAACCTGCTGGATTTCCTGAAAGATTATTATCACTGGCTACTTTTCGTGTTTTTGGAAGTGGTCAGTGGTTTTCTGTTGTTTCAGTACAACAACTATCAGGGGAGCGTATGGTTCTCATCGGCTAACAGCGTAATAGGCAAGGTGTATGAGTGGACGGGTGAGGTGACGAAGTTCTTCACTTTGGCGCAGACGAACGAACAGCTGGCTAAGCGGAATCTCCTGTTGGAACAGCACGTCGATATGCTGAGGCGCCGCTATATGGAGCTGACGTATGACTCGACGGTGTTGGAGCGTAACGAGATGAAGTTCCTGAGCCAGTACGACCTGATTCCTGCGAAGGTGGTGGACAACTCCCTCAACAGCAAGGAAAACCTGATGACCATCGACAAAGGCCGTGCTGACGGTGTGGCGGTGGATATGGGTGTGGCTTGTGGCAATGGTGTCGTAGGCGTGGTCTATCTCGTGTCCGAGCATTATTCGGTGGTGATTCCGGTACTGAATGCGAGCTCGTCGCGTATCAGCTGCGCCATCCGTAACAGAGGCTCGTTCGGCTATCTGCACTGGTATGGTGGCGATCCCTCCGTGGCATATTTGGAGGACGTGCCCCGCCATGCAAAGTTCAAGTTGGGCGAATGGGTGGTCACCAGCGGCTTCTCGTCGATATTCCCCTCAGGGGTGTCGGTGGGAAAGATCGAGCAGGCGTACAACTCGCGCGACGGTCTGTCGTATAAGTTGAAGATCCGCCTGAGCACGGACTTCACGAACCTGCGCGACGTGGTGGTGATTAGTGACAAGAGCATCGCCGAGCGTGCCGCACTTCTGCAGGCCGCCCGCGACTCAATCAATAAGATAACTGGGGAGAGGTAAGGAGTAAAGGAGAGAAGGAGTAAGGAGATATATGGCACGGTTGGTAAGCAGATTGGCGATGTTTGTGGCGTTGTTGCTGGCACAGGTACTGGTGCTGAACCACGTGTGGCTGATGAATGTGGCCACACCGCTGTTGTATGTCTACTTCGCCATCACCTTTCCGCGCAATACTGAGAAGGGTGAGGTACTCGTGTGGTGCTTTATCCTCGGACTGCTTGTCGACATCTTCTCGAACACCCCCGGTCTGGCAGCAGGCTCGCTGACGCTCATCGGTATGATACAGACCTATCTGGTGGAACTCTTCGTTCCCCGTGATTCGGCAGAGAACCTTGAAGTGTCGGCCGCCACGTTAGGGTGGGGGAAGTTCAGCATGCTGAGTGGTATACTGATACTGATCTACTGTCTCTTGTTCTTTATTCTGGAGGCTTTCAATTTCTTCGACTGGCAATTGTGGCTTCTGCGTGTCGTGTGCAGTGCGGCATTGACGCTGGGGCTGATGCTCGCTATTGAGAGCTTGAGGTCGAAAAGGTGAAAAGTGAATAGTTGAGAGGGTGAAAAGCAACGATCTGACATATAGACGCTACGTGATAGGCGGGGTGGCTACACTGATTGTGGTCATCTATATCATCCGTCTGTTCATGCTTCAGATCACGAGTGACGACTATAAGAAGAGTGCCGACTCGAACGCCTTCCTGAAAAAGATCGAATATCCTTCGCGTGGTAATATGCTCGACCGTAAGGGAAAGTTGCTGGTGTTCAACCAACCGTCGTATGACCTGATGGTGGTGATGAACGAGATGCGCGACCGTCTCGATACGCTGGAATTCTGTCAGACCCTCGGAATCACCCGCGAAGAGTTCGACCGGCGTATGGCCACGATGAAAGACCGCAACCGTAACCCGGGCTATTCGCGCTATACGCAGCAGCTGTTTATGAGTCAGTTGTCTGATCAGGACTTCAGCGTGTTTCAGGAGAAGATGTTCCGCTTCCCCGGTTTCTACGTGCAGAAGCGTACTGTCCGTCAGTACACCTATAATATGGCGGCCCATCTGTTGGGTGACGTGGCTGAGGCGTCGCCTGCCGATATTGAGGAGGACGACTACTACCAGCCCGGCGACTATATCGGGAAACTGGGCATCGAGCGTTCTTATGAAAAGGCGCTGCGTGGTGAGAAGGGTGTCCAGATCCTGTTGCGTGACGCGCACGGGCGCGTGCAAGGGCGTTATAAAAACGGTGAACTTGACCATCGTGCGAAGCCGGGTAAGAACCTGACGCTCGGCATCGATGCAGAGTTGCAGCTGTTGGGCGAACGGCTCTTAGAGGGCAAGATCGGCAGTATCGTTGCCATCGAACCCTCGACGGGTGAGGTGCTTTGCATGGTGTCTTCGCCATCGTATGATCCTCGTATGATGGTTGGTCGCCAGCGTTCTAAGAATCACCGTATGTTGTCACAGGATACCTGGAAACCGCTGCTGAACCGTAGTATCATGGGCCAGTATCCTCCAGGTTCGACCTTCAAGACGACACAGGGCCTGACATTTATGACCGAAGGCGTCATCACCCCGACAACGATGTATCCCTGTAGTCACGGTTTCGTGTTCCGTGGCCTGCGTGTGGGTTGTCACGGTCATGGGGCACCGCTGCCTCTGGTTCCGGCATTGAGCACGTCGTGTAACGGTTATTTCTGTTGGGGACTCTACCACATGATCAACACGAACATCTCCAAGTACAAGACGGTGCAGAATGCGATGGACACCTGGCGTGACTATATGGTCAGCATGGGCTTTGGCTATAAGTTGGGCATCGACCTGCCGGGCGAGAAACGAGGTATGATCCCTAACGCCCAGTTCTACGACAAGGCCTATAAGGGCTCGTGGAACGGACTGACGATTATCTCCATTGCCATCGGACAGGGTGAGGTGAACGCTACCCCACTGCAGATTGCGAACCTCGGCGCAACCATCGCCAACCGTGGCTACTACTACGTGCCTCATGTGGTAAAGAAGGTGGAGGGCGAGCCGCTCGACACGACCTTCACGCGCAAACATTATACTAAAGCCACGCGCGAGGCCTACGACTATGTGGTGCAGGGCATGCGTTCGTCAGCCCTCGGTGGTACCTGCCACGAACTGGCGAAGTATGACTTCATGGCCTGTGGTAAGACTGGTACGGCCCAGAATAAAGGTCACGACCACTCGGTGTTCATGGGTTTCGCCCCGATGGACGAGCCGAAGATTGCCGTGGCTGTGTATGTGGAGAATGGCGGATGGGGTGCCACTTATGGCGTGCCTATCGGCGGACTGATTATGGAGCAGTATCTCAAGGGTAAGCTCTCGGAGGCCTCGGAGGCCAGGGCACAGTCGATACAGGAAAAGAGAATCAATTATGGAACATCCGACAGATAGACTTCATAAGGGCGTGTTGCGCTCGCTGGACTGGTGGACGATTCTGATCTACCTGGCGCTGCTTACCTTTGGGTGGGTGAGTGTCTGCGGTGCCAGCTATTCCTATGGTGAAACGGACATTTTCAGCCTCGACACCCGTTCGGGCATGCAGATCGTATGGATAGCCACGTCGATTGTCTTAGGTTTCGTGCTGCTGATGACCGATGACCGCTACTATGAGATGCTCGCCTTTATCATCTTCGGGATACTGCTCGTGCTGCTCTTCGGCACCATCTTCAATCCTCATACCATCAAAGGCTCCCGATCGTGGCTCGTATTGGGACCGCTACGCCTGCAACCTGCGGAGTTCGCGAAGTTTGCCACAGCCCTCGCCTTAGCGAAGCTGATGAGCATCTATGGCTACGACATACACAAGTGGAAACACTTTGCGGCGGCCCTCGTCATCATCTTCTTGCCGATGATTTTCATCGTCCTCCAGCACGAGACGGGCTCCGCACTGGTCTATGTGTCCTTCTTTCTCATGCTCTATCGTGAGGGCATGCCAGGCAGTGTGCTGCTGACGGGTGTGGCGATGGTGGTATATTTTGTGGTGGGTATCCGTTTTGCCGATGTGATGATGTGGTACACGCCCATCTCCGTCGGCCGTTTTTCCGTGCTGCTGATGATCATGCTGTTCTCAAGCACGATGGTGTGGGTCTACTGTAAGGACCGTCAGCGGGCGTTCCAGTTGCTGGCAGGCAGCGTCGGCTCATCACTGCTGCTGCTGTTGTTCTCGCTCTTTGTCATTCCGTTCGACATCACGAAGGTCATGATGGTGATATGTGGGTTGCTCATGGGCTATCTGGTGTGGCTGTGGTTGTCCACGCGCCTCCGCAACTACGCGTGGATCGCCGTCTTCGCCTTGGGTTCATTGGTGTTCTATAGTGCTGCCGACTATGTGCTCAACAATATGATGCAGCCCCACCAGCGGGTGCGTATCAATGTGCTGTTGGGACTGGAGGAGGACCTGAAGGGTGCTGGCTATAATGTGCATCAGAGTGAGATTGCCATTGGCTCCGGCGGTCTGGAAGGCAAGGGCTTCCTCAATGGCACACAGACGAAGCTGAAGTTCGTGCCTGAGCAGGATACCGACTTCATCTTCTGTACCGTCGGCGAGGAGGAAGGCTTCGTAGGGTCGGCCGGTGTCCTGTTGCTGTTCCTGGCGTTGATATTAAGGCTCATCCGTCTGGCGGAGCGACAACCGCATGCTTTCGGACGAATCTACGGCTATTGTGTGTTGAGCATCTTCCTCTTCCACGTGTTCATCAACGTGGGTATGGTGCTGGGACTGACGCCTGTGATTGGTATCCCGTTGCCGTTTTTCAGCTATGGCGGCTCCTCGTTATGGGGCTTTACGCTATTGCTCTTCATCTTCCTCCGCATCGATGCCGGTCGCAACTTAGTTCGGAAGTGATAGGCGTATGCCTACGTCGGTAATTCCCGGCATAATCTCCCTTTTCATGTTATGCGTCAGGCAGATGTGTACGGAGTCCCCTTTGTGCAGGCTGAGGTCACGGACGTGAAACTGGTACTGGAAATAGCTGATACCGTCGCCTTCGATCACACCTTCCTCACTGATGAGGTCGCAATCGATCACATCATGGTATTTCTCCTTCGACGGATAGACCGTCTGTTCTATTTCAATCGTCAGCTTTTGGAAAGGATAGTTCTTGTCGGTGCGCAGTTCGGCATCAAGGCGGTAGCTGCCGCCTGCTGAGAGGGACCTGGTGTCGAAATGGATGGTGTCGGACTTATCCCACCCTGGTTCGTAGATGTGCCTGAACTCATGGTAGGCAACCTGCTGACAGCCACACAGGACTATCAGCGCCAGCAGGACGACGAAGACAATCGCTTTATTCCGCATGGTTCTCGTTGCGGCCCTCCTGTCTCCTGTCTCCTTTCTCCTGACTTCTTTCTCCTGACTCCTGTCTCCCTTTAGTCTTTTTCTTCTTTTTCTTCTTGGCCTTGTCGAAGCGGCTGATGTCACCACCGGCGAGGTCCACGTTGTGTGGCTTCTCCACAGGCTCGTCCCCCTCTTTCTCCTCGAGGCTCAGGGGCTTCTCACCGCGACGGTTCATCTCGATCACCTCACGGGCCTTGGCGGCGGTGATGGTCTGGAGGTTGGCGGCGATGTTCTTGTCGGTAGAGTAGGTCACCAGTCCGGCGAGGATGTCGGTCTTGAAGAGGTAGTAGTCGGCATCCTGCGTCTGCAACACCACATCGCGGCCAGGCATCCGCTTGCCGGCCTCGATATAGTCGTCTACTTCGTAGTTCAGACAGCACTTCAGCTTGGCACACATACCGGCCAGCTTCTGTGGGTTGAGGGAGATGTCCTGGAAACGTGCGGCGCCGGTGCTTACCGAGACGAAGTTCTTCATCCACGTGGCACAGCAGAGCTCACGCCCGCAGGGACCTGTACCGCCGATGCGTCCTGCCTCCTGACGGGCACCGATCTGTTTCATCTCGATGCGCACATGGAAGGCGGCAGCCAAGTCTTTAATGAGTTGGCGGAAGTCCACACGACCGTCGGCAATATAATAGAAGATGGCCTTGTTGCCGTCGCCCTGGTATTCCACGTCGCCGATCTTCATGTCCAGTCCGAGACCTTTGGCAATCTTTCGGCTCTCGATCATCGTACCGTGCTCACGGGCCTTTGCCTCGCGGAACTTATCCATATCCGTCGTACGGGCGATGCGGTAGATGCGCTTGATGTCGTCGACCGATTTCAGGTTGGCTTTTTTCAACTGGAGCTTCACCAGACGGCCGGTGAGTGTGACGACACCGATGTCGTGACCGGGACTGGCCTCGACGGCCACCACGTCGCCTTTCTTCAACGGGAGGTTATTCACGTTGTGGTAATAGCCCTTGCGGGTATGCTTGAACTGCACCTCCACGAGATCGGTGGTGTCCACGTTGCCTGGCACGTCGGCCAGCCAGTCGTAGGTGTTCAGTTGTCTGTCCTGTCGGCCTACGGCCTGATGGCATAAACCTCTGTCGCAGCCATCCATCATGGGCAGTTTCTTTGTCTTTTCGCTCATATTGTTATTTCAAATAAATCATTTTCTTCTTTAAACCAATTCCTATTCGTTTTTTTGAAACTAATTTCCGTAATTATCCGTAATTACCATAATATTATGGTTAATTATGGCAAATTATGGTAATTCGTTTCTTATAAATTTTTTCTGGTCATTCATTTTTTACCTTTTCATTTCTGTAGTAACAGGACTATTATCTGCAGGGCGAAGTCGAAGAATACGATCTTCGCATTGGCGTTCTGTCCGATGTCGCGGATGGCGAGGTTCGCCAGGTCGCTGATGGGCAGGATATTGTTCTCATTGATGAAGCGGGCAAAGTTCTGGGCGAAGGCCTCCTCATCCGCCGTCATATAGTTTAGATCCTGCTCCCTGAAGTTATAGACGAAGCTTTCGCGCGTCATCCTCAGGAAATAGGTGAGCCAGCGGCGCTGTTTCTCGCGTCCCATGGCGGCCATCTGCTCGCTCCACTTGCGCAGGTCCTTGATTTTCCGCTGATAGGCCAGACGCATCAGGTTCTTGTACATATCGAGGAACAGTCCTTTCTCTGAGTCGGCCTGCAGTTCCTCGATGGCAGCGAGCCAGTTGCCGTTGGCCAGACGGCTGATGCGCTGGGCACTGTCCTCGTCGATGCCCCGTCGCTCAATGAGTGCCTGTCTGATGGCGTCGTTGTCGGTCTTGCGGATGTCGATACGCTGCACCCGGCTGCGGATGGTCTCCAACAGTTTCTCCGGCTCTTCGCTCACCATGATGAACACCGTCTGCTGCGGTGGCTCCTCGATGAGCTTCAGCAGCTTGTTGGCGCATTCTATATTCATACGCTCGGGCAACCAGATGATGCTCACCTTATACCCGCCCTGACTTGACTTCAGTGACAATTTCCTCACGAGGTCGTCGCTCTCTCCGGCGGTGATGATGGCTTGTTGGTTCTCGCCGCCCATAGCCTCCATCCACTCTTCCATGGTGAAGTAGGGGCTCTCCATCACCAGCTCGTGCCACTCCTTGGCGAAGTCGTCGCTCACCGGCTTATAGTCGCTCTTCATCGACGGCAGCTTGATGGTGGGGTAGGTGAAGTGCAGGTCGGGGTGCTCGAGCTTTTGGAGCATGGGTTCAATATTCGGGAGTGCGGGGGTACGGGGGTACGGGGGTATGAGAAATGATTCTGCCGTTGAGGTATTTTCGCGCCCACGAGCCTCCGTACCTCCGTGCCCCCGAAGCAATTCGCAAGCAAAGGCGATTGCCAGTGCCAGCTTGCCGCTGCCCACCGGTCCGCAGAGCATCATCGCATGCGGCAGGCGGTCTTCCCTGACCATCTGCATCAGCCGCTCCTTGGCCTCCTCCTGTCCTATCACTTCACTCCAAGTCATTTTACTACAACTCTTTTATTTTACGACAAATAGTTTTTAACGACAACTATGACAACTTAGACAACTTTTTAGGACGGAGTCCTTTTGGACCCCGTAGACGGCGGTTGCCGTCGTAGGCAAAAGTTGTCTTAGTTGTCCAGGTTGTCGTTAATATAATCATCATTGTCGTCTTTTGTTATCAAATCAATTGTTTTACGACGGAGACTACTGAATCCACAGCCGAGACGGTATAGAAATGTATATTGCGGATTCCGTGCTCGTAGAGCTCGCGACACTGCGCTGTGGTCCACTCGATACCTAACTGTCGGGCATCCTCGTCGGTCTTACATTTCACGATCTCTCTGGCCAGCGGCTCGGGGATGTCACAGTGGAAGGTCTTCGGTACCACCGTTAGCTGCGAGAGTTTCGCCATCGGCTTGATGCCTGGGATGATGGGGATGGTAATGCCCATTGCCCGGGTCTTCTCCACAAAGGCGAAATATTTCTCGTTATCATAGAACAGCTGGGTGACGGCATATTGCGCCCCCAGATCTTGTTTCTCTTTCAGATACTGCATGTCCATTTCCAGATTTGGTGCCTCCTCGTGCTTTTCGGGATAGCAGGCCACGCCGTAGTCGAACTTCTTGCCCGGCCGTTTGATGGGAGTGCCGTCGGCGAAGAATCCCTCGTTGAAGCGCTTCACCTGCTTGATCAGGTCCGTCGTGTGCGCATGACCGCCTGGCGTCGGCACAAACCGGCTGTCCTCCTTCGCCTTGTCGCCGCGCAGCAACAAGATGTCGCTGATGCCGAGGAACTGCAGGTCGAGCAGCTCATACTCGATATCCTCGATGGTCGTGCCGCTACAGATCACGTGGGGCTGTACGGGGATGTTGTATCTCTGCTGGATGGCGGCGGCGATGGCCACTGTTCCGGGACGCCTGCGGATGCGCTGACGCTCATACTGTCCGTTCTCCAACTCACGGTACACGAACTCCGAGTGGTGGGTGGTGATATTGATGTAGGCGGGGTCGAACTCGCGCAGTTTGTCGATGTCTGCAAACAGGCGTTCCGTACCCATCCCCTTCAGCGGGGGCAGCACCTCAAACGAGAACCTCCGGCTCTCTTTATCTTGATGGATGAATTCCGTTACACTCATAATTGGCCACAAAGGTACGAATATTTTTTCACAAAGGACACTAAGTACACAAAATATTCTCTATTTATCCTATTTTTTCGTGTTCTTTGTGTCCTTTGTGGATAAAATTAGTTAACTTTGCAGCATGAAAGTGAAGCAATTCCTCAAAGACTGGACGTTGCCTGTGGCTATAGCCATAGGCACGGTTGTCTATCTCCTGTTCTATTGGGTGCCGCAGTTGGATGCTGCGGGCGAAGTGCTGGGCGATGTGGTCGACACCGTCTTTCCCATGATGGTGTTCTGCACCCTCTTCTCCACCTTCTGCCGAATCGACTTCCACCAGATGCGCCCCCATCGCTGGCATATCGGTGTGCTCCTGGCGCAGGTGCTCCTGGTGGCGCTCAACGTCTGGATCATCTTCTGCGTCGAGGCCAGTCCCGAGCGTAAGATCCTCTGGGAGAGCATTCTCACCTGCATCATCGGTCCTACGGCGACAGCTGCCCCGGTGGTCACGGCGAAGATCGGGGGCAATATCAACACGATGACCGCCTTCGTCGTCATCTCCTCCTTTGCCTGCGCCCTGATGATCCCTGCCGTGTTCCCCTTGCTCGAACGCGGTGCGGGCCTGAACTTCTGGACGGCCTTCATCATCATCCTTGAGAAGTTGGCGATGGTGTTGATTGCCCCGCTGCTCCTGGGCTGGTATATGCAGCACTATGCCAAGCGCCTATGTGCGTGGATCGTCTCCATCCCCGACCTCTCGTTCTACCTGTGGGCAGCACAGCTCAGTGTCACTTCGGGTGTCACCGTGCGTAATATCGTCCACAGCGATGCGGGTCTGCCCCTGCTGCTCACTATCGCCGTTCTCAGCCTCGTGCTCTGCTTTGCGCTCTTCCTCATCGGGCGCAGCATAGGCCGTCATCTCGGCGACGAACTCGATGCCGGGCAGGGCCTCTTCCAGAAGAACACCGCCCTCTCTATCTGGGTGGCCTACACCTATCTCAACCCCGTCGCCTCCGTCGGTGCCGGCTGTTATGTGCTTTGGCAGAACATTGTCAATAGCGTCGAACTCTGGGAATACCGCCGCAAGCACAACTAAAAATCCACGGGGAATGATCCTCGTGGGTTTTGTTTAGAAGATAAGCCCTCCTGCTGGAAGACCCCGGCCTGGCGC
>JAEEPF010000264.1 GCA_016284635.1 Prevotella sp. | reverse complement strand
GGGCGATTTTAGCCTTGCATGATTCGATTTTTATTTGTACCTTTGAAGCCAAATTGTAATAAACGATCACAACGATAACTATTAAATAGTATAAACTTTAATTAAACGATTATGAGAAAGATTATGAATTGGGTGCTCGCCGCCACCTTGATCTGCGGCGCCAGTGTATTTACGTCGTGTACTGCTAACGACACAAATGACAACCCCTCGCAGGAGCAGGCCAAGAAGGACCGCAAGGAGTTTATCCAGCACACCCGCCAGAACCTGAAGGATTTGGCTGAGAACCTGAACTTCACTTCGTGGGATCTTGCCAACAAGATTAATCAGGAGTTCAATACAACAGTGCTGAACAACCCTCAGTTCGAGAAGGCGATCATCCCCCTGTTTACCCAGAAGATTCGTGAGAGTGTCAAGCCTGTGGAAGAGGGTAGCGAACTGGCAGCGATGGGCTACAAGCAGTATGCCACCATCGACCTGACAGAATTTAACTACCGCTTTACGATGAAAGAGGATGGCTCAGGCTTCGACGTAGAGGAGGCTGATGACTTTGAGATGATTGTCAATGGTTTCAATCCTACAACCCAACAAGTAGAAAAAGGTATGCGTAAACTGAAGTTAGAGGCAAGAGGTGACACCTATAAGCAGCTTGCCAAGCGGTTGGGCAATGAAGAGTTGGCTGTTGTGATTCTTGTTCCCTCTGGCTTCTTATTCTCTATAGCTAGTATGGTTCCTGGAGATTGGAAGGATGCCTTTAAGGGCTTTTTCGCTAATGTGTTTGAGTTGAGCGGTGAATCAGAGTTTGTTAATCCCAAAACCGATGCTGTCAGCATCGCTGGTTTCCTCCAGAGTGAAATTGGAGAATTACCAGGCGGAAAGTATGCTCCTGACACGACCTCCCTCACCTTCTCCCTTGATAACAATCCCGTTGCCAACAAAAGCAATATGAAATTCACTTTTTGGCAAAACGGTAAGAGCATGATAGAGCTTGCTTGTACCGCAGAGTACCCTGACAAGGAGATTGACTTCTCACAGTTCACTACTTCGAAGAGCATCCTCGATGTGCTGGTAGCCTTGATATCAGGTAGCACCTTGGAAGGTTCCCTTACCCTGAATGACGACCTGACGACCGACATCTCTATCAGCGACTGCGCCAAGGCCATACAGCTGAATCGCGAGATGGCTCACGCCCGCCGCAACTATGCTGACCAGGCTACCATCGAGGGATACACCCAGCAGCTGAACGAGCTCATGAGTGCCAAGATGACCTGCAAAGGCGTGAACCAGGTGATTCCGATGAGGTTGCAGACCGAGAAGTTCGGTGTTGACTACATGGCAATGCCTTCCTTAAACTTCGCCGACGAGCAGGGTTACGTTCCCCTCACTCAGTTGCTCGACAAGGAGTCTGTTGAGTATGCCATCAACATCGTTGACCACGCTGCTGAGCCTATGGCTGGTGCCATCGTCACCGTCCGCCAGCTGATGCAGTTCGTGCAGACCTTCATGATGCAGATGCGCGTGAACCAGGCACAAGCTCAGGCACAGAACCAGTAAAACGCACTAGTCGCTGGGACAGGTACTTGGGTATAACGGCTCCTATGACTCAGGTACCTGTCCCCACGGCTACTCTTTACTCTTTTGCTGACAACAGCAAAATGATTACCCTTACGCAAGATTTCTTTCCAAATCCTTGTTTGTTTCTGAATTATTTCTTATCTTTGCAGGCAAAGAGTGATATTAACATCAAGTTAAACCCTTTAAAACGAAATTGCCGATGAAGTAAAAAACTAACAACGCTAACCGACCTCCATGCTGAGGCTCAGCTTCACGAGGTCATAGAGTATTGATATCATTAATTCTATTAAATAAACTAAACAACGTAACAATGAGAAAAACATTACTGCTAATCGTCCTGCTGGCTAGCGCAATAACTGCAAATGCCCAGAAAGCGAAATACGATCTGAACGGCGACGGTAAAGTGAACGTTGCTGACGTGACGGATCTAGTGAACTACATCCTTACACCCTGCTATAAATCCTGTCCTGACGGCAAGCATCCTCACTGGATAGACCTGGGGTTGCCGAGTGGTACGCTTTGGCGTTGCTGCAACGAGGGGGCATCCTCACCGGAGGCATTCGGTGGCTACTATGAGTTCGGTGATGTGGCCACAGCGCCGTCGGTGGATCAGATTAAAGAACTCCGCAACTGTACGACAAGGGTATGGACAACACGGAATGGCGTGAAAGGCTTAAAGCTCACAGGCAGTAACGGCGGATCCATCTTCCTTCCCGCTGCTGGTCTTCGGGTAGAAGAGGAAGTCAGCCAAGCTGGCACGGTCGGCTACTATTGGACGTCGATACAGGCCACCGGGGACGACGCCTACGAGTGGTTATTCTACATGGAAGATGGCTTTTCCACTGATCACTTTACCATTTTATGGTACGAGCATTCCGTGCGCTCTGTGCATTAGAACAGAAAGGGACAAAGAATTATTTAAGACTTACTCCTCTTCGTCCTCATCGTAGGCGGCATAGCCGAGGGCATCGAGGTGATCGTAGGCAAAACGCTTGCCGTTGAAGGTGTAATGGGTGTATTGTGTCGCAATCCCTGGCGCACTCTCAATCACCAGTATAACCTGCAGATATCCTTCGCCGAGGGCATTATAGTCGCTGGGACAGGTACTTGGGTATAACGGCTCCTATGACTCAGGTACCTGTCCCCACGGCTACGGCACCATTGCGCCCTCCCAAGGGAAGTTGCCGACCTCACGGTTATTGGAAGCAACGGGCCAGCAGGCCTATAACCGCCATGTGGGCGGGATAGTAATAGTAGAAGAACTTGCCGAGCCACTTCAGCCGTCCTCGCTGGCCGTTG
>JAEEPF010000084.1 GCA_016284635.1 Prevotella sp. | reverse complement strand
TAAAGGGGGAATTCTACTGTTGATAAATCCTGTGTTCCATCCCTACGCCGGTATGATCCGGATCAGGTTAGAGGGTATCATCTCAGCCCGCAACCGCGGACACCCCTTGAAATCGGCTGCAAAGGTATACAAAAGTTCCCGAACCGCCAAATGATTCGGGAACTTTTTTACCTTTTTACTTTTTTACCTTTTTACCTTTATCTGATTCCCATACGGGCCTCGACAACGTTGACTACATAGTCGCCGAGTTTCTCGCACTCGTTGATGAGGTCCATGTAAATGGTGCCGACGGCATAGGTATATTCGTGGTTGTTGATGTCGGTGATGTTCTGCGCCTTCAACTGGTTGCGGAAGTTGTTGATTTCGTGCTCGATGTTGAAGGTGCGGTTCACGTCGTAGCCCTCCTTACGGCCGCCCATCAGTTTGTTCATCTCCGTGAGCGAGTTGTCTGTCAGACCCATCATCTGGTGGATGTGGCTGTACTGTTTGTCGTTGAAGTGATCCTGCTTGCCGTTGTACTTACGGGAGATGGTGCGGGCCATGTTGTAGCAAGCATCGCCGATAGACTCCAGCTCACTCACTTCACGCAGCATCGCACGGATCTTGCCCTTCGTGTCGTCGGAGAGATGGGCATCGCTGACGTTCTCGAGGTATTTGGCGATCTCCAGTTCCATATTGTCGCTGATGCTCTCGTACTTCTCGATGCGGGAGTAGAGCTTGTTGAACTCGTCTTCCTTGTTGTCCTTTTTGTTGGAGCTACTGCTGGAGAGGTTCAGCAGATCCTGCACCATCCCGAACATACGCTGCATACGCTCTGAGAAAGAACGGATCTCCTTCTGGGCTTCGAGCACGGAGAGCTCTGGGGTCTTCATGAAGCCGGCAGTAATAAAGTGCAGACGGAACTCGTCTTCCTCGTCCACGTTCTTAGGTTTGATGGCCCAGCAGACAAGTTTCTCAATCTGCGGGATGAACCAGATGAGGATGAACGTGTTGGCTACGTTGAAGCAGGTGTGGAAGGCTGCCAGCACGAAACTCAGCTTGGCGGCATTGGCCAGGAACACGCTGGACTCCACCGTTCCCTTGACCATTGTGACATCATAGCCCACGAGTCCGCAGACAGCGTCGATGAAGGGACGGAACACGAACAGGATCCAAATGACACCGAAGAAGTTGAAGAACATGTGTGAGAGGGCTGCCCGACGGGCTTGAGTGTTGGCTGAGAGAGCTGCGAGGTTAGAGGTGACCGTCGTTCCGATGTTCTCACCCATCACCAGCGCAATACCCTGATAGATGGGCAGCGCACCGCTGGAGCAGAGGATCATCGTGATGGCCATCACGGCTGCCGACGACTGTACGCAGAAGGTCATAATACCTCCCAACAGAAGGAAGATCAGCGTGGTGACGAACGAGGTGGGATCGAACGAGGCGAAGAAGTCGAGCAATGCCTGGTTCTCACCGAGATTCATCTCCGTGCCCGTCATTCGGAGCGTTCCCAGTCCCAAGAGCAGGAACGACAGACCGAAGAGGAAATCACCGATATAGCGGTATCTCTTCAGATAGATCAGGATGATGCCGATGAAAAAGGCAGGATAGACGGCACTAGTGATGTCGAATGACATACCAGCCGACATGATCCACGCCGTCAGCGTGGTACCGATGTTGGCTCCCATGATGACCGAGATGGCCTGGGCCAGCGTGAGCAAGCCCGCATTGACGAACGAAACGGTCATCACCGTCGTAGCGGTTGAAGACTGGACGGATGCCGTCACCAGCATACCTGTCAACATTCCCGTAAAGCGGTTGGTGGTCATTGCTCCGAGGACGTGACGCAACTGCGGTCCCGCCATCTTCTGGAGCGCCTCACTCATCGATTTCATACCGAACATCAGCAGGGCGAGGGAACCAAGGAGTTTGAAAATTACGAGCATAAACGATATCTTTTGATTCGAATTCGGCTACAAAGATAAGAAAAAATACACGGATTATAAAGATTAATGGGATTTTTTTTTAAAAAAGCCGCTAAATTATCCATATAATCCTTATAATTCTTGTTTAATATGAAAAAAAAATGTATCTTTGCGCCATAAAACGTAAATATTAAGCGACATGAGAACAATTGAAAAGAAACATCAAAGAGTGCTTGCTGCGATCCTGATGGGGTTGTTGGCAATGCCATGTAGCCTTATGGCCCAAAATGCTAATAAGCAAGTATGGTGGTTAAAGACTGACCTGGGACAATATATTGAGATGTCTCGCGTAAAGAAGCTTGCCAATGTGAACGAAAAGGAAGCATTTGAAGTCATTGTCAGTCAAGGACAAGGCGCATCAGGTGTTTTGAATGTGACCTTTGAGAAAAACAGTCTCGTCGTCGTCAAGGGCGATGCCGATGGTGACGGCCTTGTCAACGATGACGATGTAAAAGAGACTGTCGCTTATATCCTTGGCAATGAGTCAGATAACTTTGATTTTGCCCGTGCCGATATCAATGGCGATGGCAAGGTGGATGTGGCAGACTTGGTAGCTGCCGTGATGATCGTTAAAACACCTGTCGTCGGTGTGAGAGGCTTGTTGGTGCCAGGCCTGTTGACGTCGACCTCGGACGATGTCCCGGGAACAGTTGAACAGGACGACGATCAGGGAACCGTAGGCCGGGAAGACCCTGAAAATCCACGGGATCCCGATCCGGGGACTGTAGATCCGGAAGATCCTGAAGACCCTGAAAACCCGCGGGATCCGGACCCGGACGATCCTATTGACCCTCAGGATCCGGACGATCGGCAGGTTGAGGTTTGGCCAATAGAGCCATTGCCGGGAACTATAAACCCGCCGTACAATAGACCTGTTCCAGAACCCGAGGAAATTATTCCTGAGCCTATTACAATTGAGCCCGAGCCGGAACAAATAATCCCGCAAGCAGAGCCGGCACCCGATCTGGGAAGTGTGCCTTATTTCCGCGTACATTTCACAGAGAATCTGTTAGAGGTGAAAAAGTATGCAGCTGATAATTATACCTTCTTCAATCCGGCCTACAATTACCTCGACTTCAAGTACTCGCTGCCTTTCACGGATAGCAACCTCAGCGGCGAGCCCGCTTACGAATACTATTATTATATAGGAACAAGTCCTGATCCGAAGGAACGCACCCGGTTTGCCATCGCCAAGACCGACGGCAGCCTGGCCATAGAGAAGGTTACGGCCTATAACCTGCCAGTGCAGTTCATCACCGTCTCCACGGAAGGCTTTTCCAGAGAGATTAATGGCAAGAGATACATCACCTATACCTTCAATGCCCTGCCTCGGAACATCGAGGAACTGAAGACGCTGGAGGTGAACAACCGTGAGTATTTCAAATCGCCCCATTTCGTGACCGCTCTCTTCATCTGCTGCTTGAACCGTATGACGGACAACAGTGCCGATGCTTGGAATATGATCAACTATCTGAGAACCCATACTGCTACTGTTGGTGAGGACAATATATTGAAAGTGAGCAATGTCGTGATGCAGGATATCGTGCAGCATCTCCTTGACAACGACATCAATGGCTTTCCCGTATCCAACGGTTTGCGCAGCTATTTCGCAGGTTCGTCACCCGACAATCGGTACGAGCCCACGAAGCCGTATCAGGTGACGATCGTAGAGCAGTCGGATATGTACACTACCGAAGACGGTTATTTATGTGCCAAGCTGTATGTGGAGTCCAGCGGCGACGACAATCTGGTAGGCCCGTTGAAACTGCGTAAGTTTGATGATCATGGTTGGCTGGTTTATTCTGGTGAGCAAGTCTTCACGAAGAAGATGAAGCCTCAGAACTAACCTGATAAAGACAGTACAAAAGAAGGGATACGTTTTATGGAAAAGACGATCAAGATCCTTGTCCTTAACAACGGCAAGACGGTGGAGGTGCCCTTAGGTGCAAACCTCGAGGAAGTGTATCAGCAGTCAGGGCTCCAGATGAAGTACGGCCCCATCTCGGCACATGTGAATAACAAGGTGGAAGGCATGCACTTCCGGGTGTATAAGCAGAAGCAGGTGGAATTTCTGGATGTCACCTCGTCCAGCGGCAACAGAGCCTATACCAGATCACTCTTCTTCGTGCTCTGCAAGGCCGCCCACGAACTCTTTGATCCCTGTAAGGTGGCTATCGATATTCCTGTTTCCAACGGCTATTACGTGAATCTCAATATCGGGCGTCCTGTCACCCTCGACGATGCGGGCGCTATCCGCCGCCGTATGCAGGAGATTATCGACGCTGCGATGCCCATCCATCGGCACGAGACGACCACCCAGGAGGCCATCGAACTCTTTGACAGCCTGCACAACCGTTCGAAGGTGAAACTGTTGAAGAGCATCGGCACCCTCTATACCACCTATTATGATATCGACGGCTATGTGGACTACTACTATGGCTCGTTGCTGACGAACACCTCGCAGCTGTATCTCTTCGGGCTGGAGAAGTATTACGACGGTCTACTGTTGCGTCTGCCCTCAAGGGAGCATCCCAACGAACTGGGCGAACTGGTACATCAGGACAAGATGTTCGGCATCTTCAAAGAGCACCATCAGTGGCAGGACATCATCAATCTGCGCACCATCGGCGACCTGAACGAGGTAATCAGCAAGGGCCATTCGTCGCAGTTGATCCAGGTGTCGGAGGCCCTCCAGGAGAAGAAGATCGGGCAGATAGCCGACGAGATAGCCCGTAAGAAGGGGATTAAGCTGGTGCTGATTGCCGGACCGTCGTCATCAGGAAAGACGACGACCTGCAAGCGTCTCTCTGTGCAGCTCGCCGTCAACGGCATCAAACCCGTAGGTATCTCACTCGACGACTATTTCCTCGATCGCGACAAGACACCGCTTGACGAGAAGGGCGACTACGACTTTGAGAACCTGCACGCCCTGAACCTGCCGCTGTTGAACGAACAGCTCTCGGCCCTCTTCCGTGGCGACGAGGTGGAACTGCCGCGTTACGACTTTCCCACGGGCACCAGCCAGAAGAGTGGCAAGCGGCTGAGACTGAAGGAGAAAGAGATACTGGTGGTGGAGGGTATCCACGCGCTGAACCCGGAGTTGACCTCTGAGATTCCCAACGAACAGATCTTCCGTGTCTATGCCTCGGCCCTGACCACCATCCTGCTCGACAACCACAACTATGTGCCCACCACCGACAATCGTCTGCTGCGCCGTATCATCCGCGACCATAAATATCGGGCGGTCTCAGCTCAGGAAACCATCCGCCGCTGGCCTTCGGTCCGTGCCGGTGAGAACAAGTGGATATTCCCCTTCCAGGAGAATGCCGACGCGATGTTCAACACCGCGATGCTCTTCGAACTGGCAGTCATCAAGAGTCAGGCAGAGCCTTTGCTCGAACAGGTGCCGGAGAACTGTCCCGAATACGCTGAGGCCTATCGTCTGCTGAAGTTCCTGCGTTACATCCGCCCCATCCCCGACACGCAGATCCCGCCCACCTCGCTCCTCCGTGAGTTCCTCGGCGGCTCCTCGTTCACGTACTAAGATTTTTCGACAGTGAATTCTTAAGACTCGCTTTGCTCGAATAAGCGGCAGAGCCGAGTTCACGAATTTCACGAATTAGCTGCGCAAGAAATAACGCAATTAAAAATTCGTGAAATTCGTGTAATTCGTGGTAGTATATTAAAATTGTGTAATTCGTGGTTATAAATACTGAATTCTGCATTTTTATTCGTTAATAGACGTAATTCGTGGTAAATTATTCACTTTTTGTATTATTCCTTTGGCTATTTCGCTAAAATTGCATAATTTTGCAGCGCATTTTGAGAGAATTAGTTAGTAATAAACCAAATAAATATGGCAGAACAATTAGAAGTGAAGGAGCTGGATCAGGTTGTGGTCCGCTTCTCAGGTGACTCCGGCGACGGTATGCAGCTCGCCGGCAACATCTTCTCTACGGTCAGTGCCACCGTTGGTAACGGCATTTCCACATTCCCAGACTATCCCGCAGACATCCGCGCCCCGCAAGGTTCGCTGACGGGTGTCTCAGGTTTCCAGGTGCACATCGGTGCCGGTAAGGTCTACACCCCTGGCGACAAGTGCGACGTGCTTGTGGCGATGAACGCCGCAGCCCTGAAGACGCAGTACCGCTACGCCAAGCCGGGTGCGACGATCATCATCGACACCGACTCGTTCGGACCGAAGGATCTGGAGAAGGCACAGTTTAAGACAGAGGATTATCTCGGCGAAATGGGCATCGACCCGGATCGCGTCATCCAGTGTCCACTCACCACGATGGTGAAGGACTGCCTGGCTGACTCAGGTATGGATATGAAGGCGATGATGAAGTGCCGCAATATGTTTGCTCTCGGACTCGTCTGCTGGCTTTTCGACCGTGACCTGAACCTCGTGGCCAACTTCCTGAAGGACAAGTTCGCCAAGAAGCCCGCCATCGCTGAGGCCAACATCAAGGTGATTCAGGCTGGTTACGACTACGGACACAACACCCACTCTTCGACCGTTAACGTCTATCGTGTGGAGTCGAAGACCAAAGAACCCGGACGCTATATGGACATCACGGGTAATAAGGCTACGGCTTACGGTTTCATTGCCGCTGCCGAGAAGGCAGGCCTGAAGCTCTACCTCGGTTCATACCCCATCACGCCTGCTACCGACGTGCTCCACGAGCTGTCGAAGCACAAGTCGTGCGGTGTCATCACCGTACAGTGTGAGGATGAGATTGCCGGTTGTTCGTCAGCCCTCGGTGCTTCGTTCGCCGGTGCACTGGGTGTGACCTCTACCTCAGGTCCTGGCATCTGTCTGAAGTCTGAGGCCATGAACCTCGCTGTGATTATGGAGTTGCCGCTCGTGGTACTCGACGTGCAGCGCGGCGGTCCTGCTACCGGTCTTCCCACGAAGTCGGAGCAGACTGACCTCCTGCAGGCGCTCTTCGGTCGTAACGGTGAAAGTCCGATGCCGGTGATGGCAGCCACTAGTCCTACGGACTGTTTCGATGCTGCCTACCAGGCTTGTAAGATTGCCCTGGAGCACATGACGCCCGTCGTGCTGCTCACTGATGCCTTCGTGGCCAACGGTTCCGGTGCCTTCAAACTCCCTGAGATGGCTAAGCTTGACCCCATCAATCCTCCCTATGTTCCCGAGGAACTGAAAGGCAAATGGACTCCCTATATGCGTGCTGAGAACGGTACTCGCTACTGGGCTGTGCCTGGTCGTGAGGGTTTCGCCCACATCCTCGGCGGACTGGAGAAAGACTCGAACACGGGTGCTATCTCCACCAATCCTGAGAATCACGACCTGATGACGCGTCTGCGCCAGCAGAAGATTGCGAATATCCAGGTGCCCGACCTTGAGGTCGACGGTGATGCTGATGCAGACCTGCTGATTGTGGGCTTCGGCTCTACCTACGGCCATCTGCACTCGGCGATGGACGAACTGCGTGCGAAGGGTTACAAGGTGGCTCAGACGCACTTCAAGTATCTGAACCCGCTGCCCAAGAACACGGCTGCCGTCCTTAATAAATATAATAAGGTGGTGGTCGCCGAACAGAACATGGGTCAGCTTGCTGCCTACCTCCGCATGAAGGTCGACAATTTCGTTCCCTACCAGTTCAACCAGGTCAAGGGCCAGCCCTTCGTCGTCGAAGAACTCGTCAACGCATTCGAAGAAATAATTAAAAAATAATTATTGGGAAACGAATGTGAATAATATGAATAATTTTATCCACGAATAAATAATTATTATATAAATTAGGATTAATTCGTGCGTATTCGTTTCAGAAAAAATAAATAGTATGAGTTATACAGCACAAGATTTCAAGAAAGGCCAGCCGCGTTGGTGCCCGGGTTGTGGTGACCACTTCTTCCTGGCATCACTCCATAAGGCTATGGCCGAGATCGGCGTAGCCCCTGAGAACGTCGCAGTCATCAGCGGTATCGGCTGTAGCAGCCGTCTGCCGCACTATATGGCCACCTATGGTATGAATACCATCCACGGTCGTGCCGCTGCCATCGCCACCGGTGCGAAGGTCGCTAACCCTAACCTCACCGTCTGGCAGGTGTCTGGCGACGGCGACGGTCTGGCTATCGGTGGTAACCACTTCATCCACGCCAACCGCCGTAACATCGACCTCAACATGATCCTGCTCAACAACCGCATCTACGGTCTGACGAAGGGTCAGTACTCACCCACCTCTCCCCGTGGTTTCGTCTCGAAGTCGAGTCCTTACGGAACGGTCGAGGATCCCTTCCGTCCTGCCGAGCTCTGCTTCGGTGCCCGCGGACACTTCTTTGCCCGTTGCGTCGCTACCGATGCCAAGGGAACGGTCGAGGTGCTGAAGGCTGCCTATGAGCACAAGGGCGCTTCGGTGACGGAGGTTCTGCAGAATTGCGTCATCTTCAACGACCACTGTCACGACATCGTCTACAACAACGAGGGCCGTAAGAAGAACGCCATCTACGTGCGTCACGGTGAGAAGCTCGTCTTCGGTGAGAACAATGAGTTCGGACTCGTACAGCAGGGCTTCGGTCTGAAGGTGGTGGAGATCGGCAAGGACGGCTACACCCTCGACGACGTACTTGTTCACGATGCTCATTGCGAGGATAACACCCTGCAGCTGAAGCTCGCGATGATGACGCCAGAGGATGGTTTCCCCATCGCCCTCGGTGTGATCCGCGATGTGGAGGCTCCTACATACAACGAGGCCGTCTACGCCCAGCTCGAAGAGGTTTCTGCCCAGAAGAAGTATCATAACTTCACGGAGCTCCTCGAAACCAACGACATCTGGGAAGTGAAGTAAAATAATTAAAGAGGCTTGTGAACAAGAAGAAGTAGTCACGAACGTTCGTGACCCTATGTATACGGCAGTTGTGGCAAATTTGTCATAACTGCCGCTTTTTTGTGCCCCAAGCGAGAAGAATGCTTGATTTGTTTGGATATTTCGCGAATTCTTCTTACTTTTGCAGCAGATTAAAAGATTGAAGACTATGCCACGTAAGACTGACGGAATGCCCTTTGAGATCCATCCCTCGCCGAAGAAGACGAAGGACGGACGTAATATATTATATGTTCGCCCGCGAAGCAACCAGAAGATCACGATGGAGCAGCTGGACGATTATTGTGCCCAACACTATGCCCTCAGATCCGGTGAGCTGACGCGCGCCTTCCGAGCCTTTATCCAAGCCACGGGCTACTACCTCTCTGAGGGCTACCGGATAGAGACGCTCATCGGATCCTTCGCCCCGAAGATCGGTCTGAAGCGCGAACTCACCGATCCTGACGAGGTGAAGACCTACGACGTACAGTTCGAGGGTATCGAGTATAAGTCGGTGAAAGAGTTCGAGAAGTCGGTACTCTCCTGGCTCGACGGTTTCCGTCGCGTCAACAATCCCAACGTACAGCAGCTGATGGCGGACGAAAGCCATATGAACAAAGCCTTGCAGGAGAACCTGAAACGCTATAACGGCTACGTCACAACCCGCAGCTTCGCCTATTCCGCCGGCATCACCTATTACTCTGCCCGCAAGCAGCTCGATGCCTGGTGCCAAGGCGAGAACCCGCGACTGTTGAAAACCAAGCGCGGACAGGAGTATATATACACAGAACTCTGAGAAAATAGTACTATTAGAACTACTTTTTGCATTATCTTTCTGATAATCAGATAGATATTGGTAGGTCTATTGCTAAAAATAGACCTACTATGGTACTACTATAGTACTACCGAAAATTTCCTTGATTTCATTTTGGCTATAGCCGTAAAGCCTTTTGGCTATAGCCGCAAGGTCTTTTGGCTGCAGCCGTAAGGTTGTAAAGTGCCTTGTAACTCCCTGTTTATAAGGCTGTTTACACCGTTTTGTAGCCTTTCCATCCCCATTAATCCCTATCAGAACAAACTATAGGAGGTATTTTCTTGCCAAAAAGCTTGCATTTCACGATATTTATTTGTACCTTTGCAACTAAAATAGCCAACGATATGAAGATTACAAAAGTTAAGACCAAGCTCGGCGAGCCCCAGTTGCCCGTCACTACAGATCTTGAAGCCGTCATTGAACGGATGAGCTCAGAAACCACCAAACCTGCAGCCGACAGGATTGCCCGCAATGCGATGGCCTCGCGCCTTGAGATGGAAAAGGGTGCCCCGCGCTACCACCTCATGGGCACCGATGCCCTGCCTTACCTCATCTTCGGCGCGACCTTCGGACGCGGAGGGTTCGATGATGTCAAGACGATGACGGGACTCCTGCTGCTCAACATTTACTGTCCGGAAGGGCATCGGCAAGTGATGGAGATGAAGCGGATGGTCTCTCAGATACCATACACGCTGCTGGCCTTCGCCGGCGTGAGCGGCGTGACGCTGAAGGTCGTCGTGCGCTGTGACTGCAAGGCCAAGGATGCCGACGACTATCTCGCCTTCATGAAGGATGCAGAGCATAGCGCCTTCAACGTCTATCAGGCGCTGACGGGCTGCGACTTCCTCGTGCGGGAGCTGACGCTAACTAGAGGCTGTCGCATGAGCTATGACCCGCAGCTATTCTATCATGCTGAGGCTCAGGCGATTCCCGTCGTCAGGAAGAATGACGATCCGCTGAAGGCCTATGAGGGTACGCAGGTGGAAGACGACGGCGAGGTGGTGTGGTATCCGGAATATAACACCCGTGAGCGTCTGGAACTGGAGTATGAAACCTGCGTGCAGAAGGCCATCGACGAGGGTGGGGAAGACGCGAAGCACTGCCTGTCGCTGCTGGCTGACTATTGCGCCAAGGCTCAGCTGTCGGAGGAGGGTTGCGTGAAGCGCACCCAATGGAAGAGCCGTTTCCGCCAGATTGGCGACGATGTGATCCGCAAGGTGTTCCGCTCGGCCTTCAAGAAGCCTTTCAAGGGCAGGCCGCAGTCGCAGATGAACGAAAAGGAGCGTATCATACGGAGCATCGAGGAGTTCCTGTCTCGACGCTATCAGCTGCGCTTCAACGTGGTGAAGCAGGTTGTCGAGTTCCGTCGTAACGACCTGATTTTCAAGCCTTGGGAACCGCTCACGGACCGTCAGCTGAAGAGTATCGTCGTCGAGGAGATGAAGGAGGGCGGCGAGAGTTGGATGAACGATATGCGCACTTATATTGAGTCGGCACACGTCGAGGACTACAATCCCATCCACGAGTTCCTCGCTGGCTGCGGCACGTGGGATCGGAAGCACGACTACATCGAGGACTTCGCCCGCCGTCTGCCCACGAGCTATGAGCACTGGCCCAAATACTTCCACCGCTGGTTCCTCGCGATGGTGGCTCAGGCCTTGGACATCAACCGCGACTACGGCAACTCGATGGTGCCGATGCTCATCGGCGAACAGGGCTATCTGAAGACGCAGTTTTGCAACCACATCTTGCCCAAGTCGATGCGGGAGTACTATATGAAGGACATCAAGATGGATAATGCCGAGCAGGTGGAGCGCGTTCTGGGCCGTATGTGGCTCGTGAACATCGACGAGTACGACTCCAAGACACAGGGCGAACAGGCGAAGATCAAACGGCTGCTGACGGAGAAGGACGTGCAGACGCGGCGGATGCGCTCGGAACAGTACACACTGACGCCCCGTCTCTGTTCGTTCATCGCCACGACGAACGACGTGATGCCTCTGCCCTCAGGCGACGGTACCCGTCGATATCTCTGCGTCGAGGTGACGGGCAAGGTGGATATGAGCGGGCGCATTCCCTACAAGCAGATGTTCGCTCAGGCCGTCGCTGAGCTGCGCGACCCAGACTGCATCTACTGGTTCACCAGCGACGACGAGCGTGAGATCCAGCAGCATAACAAACTCTATCAGGACGTGCAGCCCGTCGAACAGCTGCTGCCCGCGATATTCGCTCCCACATCGGAACGAAAGCGTCAGTACCTCTGGCAGGTGAAGGATGTGCAGAAGGAACTTGAGAAGCACCTCCGCTCCAGCGATATCCCAAGTCTGAAGAGTCTGGGTACCATCTTGAAGAAGCTGAAATGGCCGCACGGTGCCGTCAATGGCATCGGAGGCTACTACCTCAAGCTCCGCAGTAGCACCAAAGTAGAGCCAACGGAAAAAGAATAAATAAATAGTTAAGGTTTAGGGTGGATGGACAAATTTGCGAGGATTTTTCGCGATTTGTCCATCTTTTCTGTTTTTGTCTATAGTATTACGTGAAATTTTTCGGGAAATTTTATGTGTAATTTCACAAAATAGTTGTATCTTTGCACACAGAATATTACTAAAAAGTGAATAAGGTGAAAATATATGGAAGTACAGGCAATGTTACAGATCGGGAACAATGAAAGCCAGATCTACACGAAGCAATACAATGTGGTGAATCTGCATTGTCATTTCAGTCGGCATACGGGCAACAGCCGTCCCGACACTGATGCCTGCTGCGAGCGTATCGACATCACGCTGGTGGCTCCGGGCATGAATGATGTCTCTCTCTACAATTGGTATATCAGCGGCGATCCGCTCAGTGGAAAAGTATCATTCGACCTGACTAACGGTTTGGGCAATGCGAAACAGAGCGACAGCGACCTGACGTTTGAAGATGCCTACTGTTTTGCCATCGAGGAGGATTACCATATCGACAAGCATCTGCGCCGGACGGTGAAACTCTCTATCGTGGCTGATAAAGTGACGTTCGAAGGGGCCACCTTCCAAAACCCCTATGAGAAATGAGAAGAGCCACGGATGAACACGGATTAACACAGAAGATATGATTATCATAGAGACAAGGATGATTGATTTATTTAACACGGATTTTATGGATTATAAGGATGGCTGCGCAGCTCTCCATAAAATCCATAAAATCCGTGTCAAAAAAAGAAATTCCATCTGTGTGAATCTCTTTATCTGTGAGAATCTGTGAAATCTGTGGCAAAAAAAACATAATAAGTGAAAAGGTGAAATGAAACAGAATTTGATGTCTAATAATTTGAAGGCGGTGCTTTTCCCTGACGATATGCAGGAGCAAGGCCAGAATGCTGTGCAGAAAGAGAAGTGCAGCACCATCCAGTTTTTCAACTACCGTTGCGAGCGCAGCCGTAATGATGTGGGTATCCCCTACGGACAGACCAACCCGATGGTGATGACGTTCACGGTGAGGCTGGTGCAGCCTGAAGAGGGTGTGCTCTATCATAAGCGGCTGATGGATAACGAACCAGCCGGATACACGTTCCTCTTCAATGCCTCGTTTAACGAGCAGCAGCGACTGAAGAGTTACGAAAACGTGCTCATCGTCAACGGCTACCTGATAGACGTGGAGGATGATTTCTCCACCGACAGCCAAGACAAGGAGAGCAGTCAGATGCTCATCCGTGTGAAGCTCTTCGTGAGCTCCATCACCTATAAGGGGCAGATGAAGGATGAGTTGCTGGAGATAAATAAGTGAAAAGTGAGAAGTGAAAAGTGAAAAATTGAACAGCTATGGATAATAATAAGTATGTATTAAGCATCGAGAGTAATGAGATCCGTTTCCAGCAAGACCTGGATATGAGCGGGTGGAAGGTGAGTTTGGAGAAATTGTCGTACGACAAGGGCATCTACCGCCCGGCAGAGATCGTGGCGACGCTGAACGTCGGGGGCACAGGCTTGAACGTGGACAAGCTGACGGATGCCTTCTATCAGAAGAGAGCGAAGTTGACGGTCGACGGCAAAACGGTGGCAGAAAACTATTTCGTATACGGGGTGCGGCCTGTGTTCAGGACTGTGTCCAGCGGGAGCAGCGTGAAGCTGGAACTGACCATCTGCAGCCACGACAAGGTGTTGACGATGGACAAGTACTCGAAGGCCTGGACAGGCAGGAAACTGGGCGAAGAGGTGTTCGGCGGGGAGATGAGCGGGCTGCCGTTCAAGTTCATGTGCTGCCGCGACCTCCAGGTGGTGACATACGACAAGGGGGAATTCATTCAGCCCTATCTGGTGCAGTATAACGAGAGCTTCTACGACTTCTTGCGGCGTACGGCCAACCGTTGCGGAGAGTTCCTCTATCATGAGGATGGTAAGCTGCACTTAGGCATGACGATGAACGACAAGGCCACGGACAATGATCCAGACTATGCGCGACTGGCCTCGGAGCGCTATTACGAGACGATTGCGAGCGAGGGGCTGAAGACTACCGACTACACGTACGACTATCTGAAAGACCGGCCTGAGCCGGGGGACAGACCCTACAGCAACCCGCTGACCTACGACGACTATCTGAGCGACATAAATAAGAACTACACCTCGTTCGATGAACAGATAGACTTTTTGAGCAGGAACATTCTGCTTGCCTTGAGCTTGTGCTTAGAGGGTACGTCGCTGGCAAAGATTGCGGCCAATATCATCGTGACTGGTGCGTTCAAATCTGCAAAGGCGTGGATTTCGATGGTGAACCAGGAAAGTAAGTATGAGGACGTGAACCTTAAAGCTTGGGATGGGAAGGAGGAACAGAAGAACGGGGATAAGCTGAGGCAGTTCGGTACTGCTGTGGACCATAAGGCGAAGTGCGGCCTCGGGGATAAGGAGGTGAACATGAACGGTGCGTTCTATGCCTTGGTGCGCGAGGCGGAAAAGAAAGTGGGCGAGAATGCCGTGTATCTGGAGTTCGGTCAGAAGACCCAGGACCTGCGCATCGGTGACAAGATCAAGGTCGATGGCACGCCATACGTGGTGATCGGCGTGAAAGGCGCGTGTGATCTGGTCTACAAGTCGGATAAGACGACGGAAAGGGTGGAGCCGACCTACGTGGAGAGCCAGCAGGTGATAGGCGTCAAGCTGTATGGCGATGCGCCCATTCCTCCGGCCCTGCCCGACACGGTGATCCGCGATTCGCAGCCGCAGCTGGCGTTTGTGGAAGCTAATCTCGATCCGATGAAGATCGGGCGCGTGCGCCTGAAGTTTGCCTGGCAGAAGAAGGGCGACGATGCCTCGCCGTGGGTGCGCGTGTCCCTGCCTTTCGCCACTGATGCGGGCGGCGTGAAGTTCAAGCCGGAGAAGGGCGACGAGGTGATAGTGAGTTTCGAGGAGGGCAACATTGAGCGCCCGTACGTGTCGGGGTTCCTGCTCTCGCCGCGCAGCAACGAGTCGTGGAGCTATCTGCCTGACCGAGGCATCACGTCGAAAAACGGCCATAATATCACGTTTAACGACGGTATCGACGGCAGCAGCTTCTACCAGAGCTTCTCGCCGATGTATAAGCTGGTGAGGAGCTTTATCCCCACTTATGCCTATCCGCCAGACCTGAAGGACAATATGGACCAAAGGAGCCTGACGGGAGGTATGACCATCAGCGACAGATACGGCATGTATAGAATCAACATGTCGAGCGACTCTCGCTCTGTGGCGATAGAGTCGCCCATGGGCAACGTGACGCTTAGCGCCTTTACCGGCATCACCCTCTCAGCTCCGAACGGGAACGTCAAGATCGTCGGCAAGAACGTGAGCATCGAAG
>JAEEPF010000263.1 GCA_016284635.1 Prevotella sp. | reverse complement strand
GAAGCTTGCTCACGAGAGAATCGAGCAGCTTTGGCGATATCGCCGCTGGCATCACTAGAATCAACAGGCCAATCAAAAAAATGAGAGGTGATCAACCCGATGGCGCATATAGCTGCCACAGAACACAGGATAATAATACTCTTTTTTTTCATACGACTAATAATTTATAAAGTTCATAATTCTTTTATTCTTTTCTCTTTGGCCAAATGACGTGTGAATGTAATCACGATGCAAATTTACAATATATTTAATTACGTTCCAAACATTTTTGAGTTTTTTTTCATATCTTTGTAGCGACAAAAGCCCATTATCGCGACAAATCATCAAAATTGCTTTGATATTTGTCGCATAACTCAGAAATACTCAAGTGCCTTGCTGGCAATATGTCCTATAGCCAACCGGCCACCTAGCAAACTATTCAGGCGGTATCAGCCGAAGACAAAACGGAAGGACTCGAAGAGTTGGATGGCGAAGAGGTAGATAACGATAAGGGGGGCACCATGGGCAATACCCGTGCTGAGGGCATCGAGGATGTCGGCCAAACTGCGCAGACGACCCGATACAAGGCCGAAGGTGACGGAGACGAGGCATACGCCAAAGGCAATGACCGGCACCAGGCTACGACTGAAGGCCGACGGGAAGAGATGGCCTGTGGCGGATAGGAGGATGGCGTGGGGCGTAAGCGTGAGAAGGGCAAGGATGATGAGATAAATGACCAGGAAGACGAGGGAGACGCGAAGGGCGAGACGGTCTCTAAAGGTGAAAGAGTGAAAAGGAGAAAAGGTGAAGAATCTGATCAAGCCGCTCTTACGGAGGCAGCCCCAGGCAATGAGGCAAAGAAGGAGCCACACGAGTAGCGGGGAGGCGAAGAAGGTCTGCCAGGAGCCGAAGAACCATCGGATGCCCTCACTGGAGAGCAACGAGCGCACGCCCTCCATCCTCGTGGCGGAGAGGAGCCACGAGAGAATGAAGAGGAGGGTCTCGGATAGAAGCAGAATAAGGCCTACCATCCCGAGTCCCTTCTTACTAAGGAGAGGAATTCGCAGTTTGGATGTCTTCTTCTCTTTATTCTTCATCATTCTTCATCGGGGTGGAGGTTGTCGATGTCAAGGATGCGGAGCTCGATGGCACGGACGACAAGACGGGTGGCGTTGATGCCGCCGGTGCCCTCGGGGAAAAGTTTCTGGATGAGTTCGTTCTGCCGCTTCTCGAGACTCTTCACGCCGAAGGGCATGCCACGCAGGTTGGTGATCTGCTCTTTGGTGTAGCCCAGGGCAAGGTGACGGAGAAAACGCTCGTCGTACTCGTCGATCTCGTAGTTCACCAAAGCCTCCTGTTTCACGATCCTGCCGCTGACAGAGGCCTTGAAACGCTCGACGATCTTCTCGAGGATGGGCTCGTTGAACACCAGTTGCTTGCCGTCCATCACGGCCGACACATCACGGCGCGTCAGCAGTTCGCCCGTCTTGAGAATGATTCCGTCGGCTCCGGCATCAAGCACGTCGACCCACAGTTTCTCGTTCAGAATCTCACCCGTGAAGATGAGTACCTTCACCTTCGGGTGGAGTTCTTTGGTATGACGACAAATCTCTACGCCGACAGTCGTTGAACCGCCGAGGCCGAGGTCGAGGAGTACGAGGTCGGGAATCTGCTGTTTGAGCAGTCGCCAATAGGCAGGCTCCGTGTCTGCTGTGCCTATCACTTCCGCCTCTGGGATGTCGGAGCGGACGATACCGAGGGTGCCTTTGAGTTCGAGGGGCACATCCTCAACGATGATGACTTTAAATTTTTCCATATACTTATTTACTTGAATAATCTTTTTTTAAACCACGAATTTCACGAATTACACGAATTATTGGCTGCGCATACAATTAGTTTAATTAGTTCAATTAGTTTAATTAGTGGTCGTTTTTGTCTTAGCGGCAGGTAGGGTGATGACAATCACGCAAATGCCGTCGGCGAGTTCGGCGAAGATGCCGCAACCACGACGATTGGTGGCCTCACCGTGGTCCCTGACAATCTGACGGCAGAGCAGGAAGGGAATATGCGCCTTGGAGGGCATGAAGAGATCGGCAGCCTGCTCGGGGGTGAGCCGGAGCTGCAGCATGGGGATGCGCACCTCGACATAACGGTCGTCGCGGGGTGTGAACTGCTTGTCGAGTTGCTGCTGACCGTTCTGACGGCGCAGGATCTCATAGAGGTAACGGATGAGCGTCTCGTCGCCCAACACGCCGCCTTCGAGGGGCTTGAGGTGGAGCGTGGCGTGTTCCACCTGTCGCATGGCCTGACTGCTGAGCACGCCGTAGAGTTCGCGGTAGTAGCGGGTGACCTCGCCCAGGGCCTCCACATCCCCAGCGTCGAGCAGCTGACGGATGCGCGAGGGATAGTACATCGTCTCGTGCTTCAGGGCAGAGAGGCAGTTGTCGAGCACGGCGTTCGACACGTGCAGGTTGCCGTCTTCGAGCTCAGCCTTGCGGATGTCGTCATCGAGCATCTCGAGGCTATTCTGCCGCTGCTGTTCGCGCAGGAACCGGTCGTAGAGGCGATGGCGGTAGTAGAGCAGATAGTAGGCGGGCACGATGGCGAGCAAGAGGAGCACGAGCAGGATGACGGCGATAGTCTTGTTGGTCTGCGACTGCTGCATCGTACGGCAGTAGTCACCGAGGGTGTTATCAGCAGACATCTCTTTGAAGAGCTGGGTGTAGATGCGGTTGTTATAGCTGTAGAGCTGCCATTGATGGAGTGCGAGGGCTGCGACGGCACTCTCGTTACGGATGTCGAGGATAACCTGGTAGTTGGTCTTCAGGCTGTCGTGGAACCATTTGATCTCAGGTGCCATCAGCGAGGGGTTGCCCATCTGGCGCATGAGGTAACGGCCGTGGGGTCGCAGCTGACGGTAGTGGGCGTTGAGGTAGTAGCGGCAGGAGTCGGCAAAGAAGAG
>JAEEPF010000083.1 GCA_016284635.1 Prevotella sp. | reverse complement strand
CGACGAGATGAATCGCATCAATGACTTAGAGTGTAACCACCGTTTTGCATCGTATTAACATTTTTAGAACAGAGGATATGAAAAAAGTATTGTTTATCATGTTTGCCCTGATGACCACGACATGGGCAAGTGCACAGACTGAAAGGCTACGGGTAGGCGAACGAAGTTCGGGAATTGATCAGTTGGCATTGAAGAAACTCGTGGACACGTTTTCAAACCTTGCTGACGTGAAGGATGTCAAGTCTCAGATGGACTTGTTTACCGATGATGCAGAAGTACACTCGAAGGCTGGTGAGCATGTCTCAGTGATGAAAGGCAAGGAACAGATCGGTAAGGCTTTCGCTGATTATCTTGCCCTGTTCGATGTAGTGTATCATCTGAACGGCCAGAAGAACATCGTCGCTGAAGCATGAGGCTATCTCCATCTGCTTCCCCTCGGCGGTCATTGCCCGTGGGAACCGCTTCGGGGATTGCTTGAACCAGCCAGGCGCATAGCATGACATTGAGTTCTTCCATGCCCCGAACCAGAGCGGAACAATCTTCAGTCCCTGCCGTCGGGCCACGTCGATGGCGCCATCGACAAGCGTAAAGTCCATCTCGTCTTCCACGGGTTCGAGTAATTCCCAATAGACGGGCATCAGCACCGTGTTCAGTCCCAGTGTCTTCATACGTGGCAGCACCTCCTCGATATCCTTCACCGAGGTCGCTGCCGAGTTGCTTAGCTCGCCGCCAAGAATACGGATCTGCGAGATGGCATCGTCTGCTCGCAACATATTTGGCACGAGCATCATGATGATACTCAACAACAATGCCGGCAGAATTCTGTCTTTTTTCATAAATTCGTCACTTAGATATTGGCTTTATTGTCAGGCGACGCTCGTAGCGGGCTGGCTTGACCTGATAGCCAGGCAGTACATAGCAGGCCGTGCAGCCTACGCCAGTGGTGTTGTAGTCCAGGTTGAGGGTGATGCCGTCCTGCTGGCGGAGTTGGTAGGTATATACTGCCTTCGTCAGGTTGTCGGTGCTGTAGTGGTAGGCGTTGAAGTTGAACGGCTTGTCCATCGCGAAGCGCAGTCCCAGACCTTTGTCGCTGCTTATGGCAAGCCAGCGGTTGTCACAGCGCAGTCCACAGTCCTGCGGTATGAGGTAGGGTTCGAACATATCGTCCACCGTGCGCTCATAGATGCCGATGGCGTAGCCGGTCTTGCGGTCGGGATAGTTCTCCTCAGGGCCGCGACCGTACCACTTCACCTGCTGCATCGGGTCGATAAGCGTCATGGTCAGTCCGATGCGGGGCAGGAGCGCTGGCATCGAGCCTTCGGGTTCGAGGATGTGATGCAGGGCGATGGTGCCGTCGCCGTTGATGCGGTATTCATAGACCTCGGAGAAGCCCGAATAGCGCAGGCCGGTGATGTAAGCATCGAGCGTCGTGTTGACGGGAGCCCCGAACTGCGAGAAGCAGCGCACGTTGACATACACCTGTCCGTCTGCCTCGAAGGCTTGGCAGGAGATGGGGATACGGGTGATGGCGTCGAGGTTGTTGCTATAGAACTCGTTGGCTATCTGTGCGCCGTTCCAGGCCTTGCGGTTGTTGTAGGTGATATTCCATTGATCCCAGCCGTCAACTTCAAGTGCCAATGGTGCGCGCCAGACGTTCAATTGGAGTGGTGACTTGAGTAGTTCCTGTCCACCCTGACGGATACTGAAGAGCTGGCCATCAGGTGTGAAGGTATAAGAGAATCCTTCTCCGCTCACGGTGATGGAGTCATTTGTCCGGCTCAACACCGCCTTCCCAACGGTCTTGTCAGAGGGTACAGCCAGTTGCCGCCAGGGCAGTTCCAACTGGTCCCAAGCTGCGACGTGTCCCTTCTGCGCCCAGATTTCGTCGGCTTTCAGCGCACTGGTAATCATCAGGCGGTATTCGCATCCCGGCTTGACGGCGGGGCGGCTGTAGGGCAGTGTGACGACTTTCTTGCTGAGGGGCTCCACATCGGGACTGAGCGTGCCCTGCTGTAGACAGGTGCCGTCCTCATAGAGTTCCCATCTCATAATATAATAAGAGGTGTTGAGGAAGTGGTTCCTGTTCCATATCTCCACCGTCCCGTTGTCGGCACTCAGCAGCCGGCATGATATGGGCTGGGCTGCTTTCTTCATCTGCCAGATTTCCGGCTGAACGGTACGGTCAGGCCATATCGTACCGTAAGTGCGGGCACCGATGCCATAACTGAAATAGGTGCCCTCCTGCTGCTCGCTCTCGAAGTTGAGATTGAGTAACTGGCCCGACGCATCGGCAATGATGATATTGTCCATCAGCGCGTCGCAAATATACACGTGGGTGTCCTGTCCGTGGGTCTGTTCGTTGCGGCCTATGTTCACGGGGAACGGCGCGTTGATGATGTAGCCCTGTGCCTCCATCTGTGCCACCTGTTTACCATCGATGTTCACAGTCATCTGTTTACCGTCGTAGCAGGCTTCCACATGGTGCCACTTGTTTTCCCAGTCGGCAGGCAGCGGAGCCGTCAGTTCGTACTTGTGGTTCGTGGGCGCAGACCTTCTGCCGAAGGGACGGGCTTCGTTTTGTGCCCCTGCTGGAGCCTTGTCGGTGTTGATGTAGAACACCAGTTGCTCCTTGCCGTTCTGCTGCACGCCGAACTGCCATTCTCCCTTGGTTACGAATGAGCCGCAGGAACTGATGAGCTTGCGGGGACAGACATCGAAGCTGACGGTCAGTGTGCTGCCGGTCAGTTCCAGACAGTCGTCGCGATAGACCTCCACCCACTCGTCGTGGCCGCTGAGGTCAATCACATGATTTTTATGGTTACGGCTGTCGGCCACCAGTTTGGCGTTGCCCATGATATGCGCCATGACATCATGGCCCGATTTATCTATGAGTTTGCGTGCAGGCTGCGTGAGTCCCGGCGACATGAAGTCCCAGACAGCACCGCCGATGCAGCGCTCGTGGGTATAGACGGCGCGCCACATCTCGTCGAACATACCGCCGCTGTTGCCGGCCACCGATATATATTCATCCATGAACGACGGGCGCTCGTCACCGTCACCGTGCCGGCCCACTCTGAGGTCGAGTGCCAGCGCCGTCGGATAGCGCGGCCCGATGATGTCCTCGGCGGGATGGCTGTAGGCATTGCCACCGTACATCCACCAGCGGGTGTGGTCGTATTTGCGTCCTTCGGCTATCACCTCGCCGATATTCGGCCCCTCACCGCTCTCGTTGCCGGCACTCCAGAAGAGCACCGCTGGCTGGTTGCGGTCGCGCAGCACCATGCGGCGCACACGCTCACGGTACATCGGTATGAATCGCTTGTCGCCCGAAACCCATTCCGTGGCATGCGCCTCAACGCCGGCCTCGTCGATGATATAAAGTCCGTAGCGGGCGGCATACTCCAGATAGCGCGGCACAGGCGGATAGTGGCTGGTGCGCACGCCATTGAATCCGAACTGCTTCAGGATGGTCATATCCTTCTTCACCAGTTCGTCCGTCACGGCGTGGCCGTTGTCGGGATCCTGCATGTGAGAGCACTGCGCATTCACCTTCAGGGGCTTGCCGTTGAGGTAGAACACGTTGTCGCGCATCTCGGTCTCCTTGAAGCCCACGTCTTGACGGGCATCTTCGGGTGTGCTTTCCGACAGACGCTTGCCCGTGGCGGCATCCACGAGATACATCTTGAGGTTATACAGATTCGGTGTCTCTGCCGTCCATTTCAAGGGGTTGCTGATATGCTTGCTCATGTTCAGCGTCATTGTCCATTGACCATTAACCATTGACCATTGACCATTAACCATTGACCCAGAACCACTCTCCAGGCGAGTCACTTCCTTGCCGTCGGCATCCGTCAGCACGGCCTGCACCTTGAGGGGTGTCGTGACGGGCTGCGCGTCATAACTTCTGACGGTCACCTCGATGTTCAGGTCTGCATCGCGGTAATCCCGGTCCAGGTCGGTGGTCACGTACCAGTCGAACAGGCGGGTTTTGGGCGTGGCATAGAGCCACACATCGTCGAAGATGCCGGCCAGCCGCCAGTAGTCCTGACCTTCGAGGTAAAAGCCGTCGCTATATTTGACGACCTTCATGGCCAGCGTGTTGCGGCCCTTCTTCAGATAGCGTGTGATATTATACTCGGCAGGCTCCTGAGCCCCCTCGTTGTAGCCCACCTCCTGACCGTTGACCCAGAGGAACGATGCCGAAGCCACCTTCTCGAATCGCAGGAATACCTCCTCGCCGCTCCAATCGGCGGGAACGGTGAACGTGGTGCGGTAGGCGCCTGTGGGGTTGTAGTCACGTGGTGTCTTTGGCGGATCGGCCTTGAACGGCGCGGCCACGTTGCGGAACAGCTGGTCACCGTAGCCCCTCATCTCCCAGTTCGACGGCACATCGATGGTTGCCCATTTCGCGTCCGGGAATTTCTCGTCGAAGAAATTGGCGGGTATCTCCTGCGGCGTGTCGGCGTAGCAGAACTTCCACCTGCCGTTGAGCAGGACGTGATGCCCCGGGATGTAGTACGCGCGGCTTTCCTCCTGTCCGCATTCAAACACGTCGAGGTTCTCGATGTAATGATACAGGTCGTCGAACCCTTTCGTCTTCTCTGTCTGTGCCGATACCGCCATCATGGCCGGTATCATCAGCAATGCCGTGAATAACTTTCTCATAAGTCGATTCGTTGTTATGCCGTTAATGATTCTTTTTGAGCCTTTATAACTTAAATGATGTTGCAAAGTTAATCATTTCGGATGAAAGATAAGGAATTCTGCGTAAATTTAACATAAAATCTATGGTTACCGCAATTCTCCCTCTCGTTGTTTTGGGCACCATCAAAGACTTCCCGAAACGTTAAAAAAGCATATCGCCGTGTGGAAATTTTAGTAGACATGCTTGAAGTGTCGACGATAATTCGTATATTTGCAGCGACGAATCTGAAACAGCATAAAACTATATCCATAAGACTATATGATGAAGAAAATGGTTAAAAACATGATGATGGCAGCAGTGACCGCAATGACAGTCCTGCCCGCACAGGCAGGAAAGTACCAGCACTTTAAGGTTTCGACCTACATCCGGGCACAGGACGTGGCTCGGATGGCGGACGACAAGTTCCTGAACCAGACTTGGGAGACGGTCAGCTCGCAGGTGGATCTCGACAAGATCTATCTCGAGACTCACCGCGATGCCTTCACTGTCGATGAGAAGACGATGACGAAGGTGATGCAGTTCTTCCGCTCGAAAGGCCTCGAAGTGGGTGGTGGCATCACCTACACCCGCTCTGAGCCTACTGACTTCGAGACCTACAGTTATGCCCGTCCTATAGAGCGCCAGCAAGTGAGACAGGTCGCAGAATATACGGCAAAGCTCTTCGACGATTTCATCCTCGACGACTTCTTCTTCATCGACCTGAAGAACGACGACGAGATTGCCGCCAAAGGCACGAAGAGCTGGACAGATTACCGCCTGAGGCTGATGGCCGACGCTGGCCGTGAACTGGTGTTAGAGCCTGCCAAGAAGGTCAATCCGAAGGTGAAGGTCATCATCAAATATCCGAATTGGTACGACCACTTCCACGGTCTCGGCTTCAACCTCGAGGAAGAGCCGCAGTACTTCGATGGCATCTGGACAGGCACCGAGACGCGCGATCCCGCTTCGGCACAGCACCTCCAGAACTACCTGAGCTATAACGTCGTCAGGTATTTCGACAATATCGCCCTAGGCAAGAACGGCGGTGGATGGGTTGACGCCGGAGGCATCCACATGAGCATGGACCGCTACGCTGAGCAGCTCCACCTGACGATGCTCTCGAAGACACCCGAGATCATCCTCTGGAACTACATGCAGCTGAACGACGTGAAGATCACCTCTCAGATGCGCGCCCCTTGGCAGGATGCTGGAGGCAACAGTTTCCGCTATGACGAGATGGTGGCGCCGTATCAGAAAGACGGCAAGACCGTCACCCCGACGACGATGGCGCGATTCGCCTCCGTCACCCTCCGCCAGACTGACCGCCTCGTCGGCCAATTGGGCAACCCCGTCGGTCTCGTCAGCTACAAGCCCTACCATTCCTCCGGCGAGGACTTCCTCCAGAACTACCTCGGCATGATCGGCCTGCCGATGGATATGCACCCCACATTCCTCAACGACCGCCAGCAGATTCTTCTGACTGAACAGGCAGCGAAAGACCCGCAGATTGTGGAAAAGATCAAGACACAGCTGAAGAAAGGTGGCGACGTGATCGTCACGACCGGTCTGTTGAAGGCTATCCGTGAGCAGCTCGCCGATGTCTGCGAGCTCTACTGCGGCGACCTGAAGGCGATTGTCAGCGACTTCGGCTTCGCTGGCAAGTCAGAGCGCGAGTTCATCATCCCGCAAGTGAAATACTTTACTAACGATGCCTGGGAAGTCGTCTCGGCTGGTCGCCCGCTTACCGGTGGTGTCTCGGGCTATCCCATCCTGTTGCGCGACACCTATTCTAAGGGTATGCTCTTCGTGCTGACTATTCCCGATGACTTCGGCAACCTGTACGACTATCCCGCCGGCGCACTCAACATCATCCGTCGGGCTATGAGCAAGGATGTCGGAGCTTATATCGAAGGCCCGTCGAAGGTGGCATTCTTCCCTTACGACAACCGGACGATGGTGGTAGAGAATTTCAATGATGAGGCCGTCTCATTGCGCGTGGTCATCAACAGCAAGATCAGCCACCTGCGCAACCTCCTGACTGGCGAACTGCTTCAGCCAGCCGTTCTGCCGAAGCCCGTACCAATGTGGGGCCGCAACCGCTTCTTCGGCTACCCCGACGGAGCGACGGTCTTCGACATCTCCCTTCCTGCCCATAGTTACATCGGCTTGGATTACGGACATGACTTTTGAAGAGAATTAAGTTGGGCCTGGCACACGTCAGTCCCAACATTCAAGTTCTTTTTCTATCTCTGGTAACTGGCACCGATGGAACACCGGTTCCTTGATACCTTTCCCCTTCTGGCTCCTGTAGTCATCGAGCAGCCTGAACACATATTTGCCAAGGGTAACAATAGCCACAAGGTTGCAAGCCGTAAGCATGGCCATACACAAATCGCCCAGGTTCCAGACTATTTCAAGACTGGCCAATGCTCCGAACACGACCACCACACCGCCAGAGAAGATACGGTAGATGGTAAGAACGGTATTGCTGGAGGTCATAAAACGGATATTCGCCTCTCCATAATAGTAGTTTCCGATAATCGAGGAAAAGGCAAAGAGGAGGATGGCCGCAGCTATGAAAATCGGGCCCGCCGAACCTATCTCAGAACCGAGAGCAGCCTGCGTAAGAGCGATGCCATTCAGTTCCGGGACGTTGTAGAGGCCGCTAATCAAGATAACGAATGCTGTACACGAGCAGACCAGTAACGTATCTGTGAAAACACCCAGAGCCTGAATGAGCCCTTGCTTGACAGGATGCGATACGGTTGCCGTTGCTGCCACATTGGGCGCACTACCCTCACCTGCCTCATTACTGAATAGGCCACGCTTCACACCGTTCATGATTGTTGCCCCTAATGCGCCACCTACCCCTTGTTCCAGTCCAAAGGCATTTGTAATGATGACTTTAAGCACATGGGGGATGTGCTCCAGGTTCATCAGGATGATCACCACTACCAGGATGAAGTAGCCGATAGCCATGACAGGAACGAGTACGGAACTGACGTTGGCAATACGGTGGATACCGCCAAAAACGATAGCCAGTGCCAAGGCTGCAAGGACAGGTCCAACCACCAAAGGATTCCAGCCGAACGCCTCGTGCATAGCCTGACAGATGGTGTTGGCCTGTATCGAGTTGTAGGAGAGTCCGAAGGTGATGGTGATGGCTACGGCGAAGAGATAGGCCATCCACTTGCTATGAAGACCATTTAGAATGTAATATGCCGGGCCACCTATGAAAGAATCGCCACGCCGCTCCTTGAAGAGCTGGGCTAACGTGGATTCCACGAAAGCCGTCGCAGATCCAAGCAGGGCGATGATCCACATCCAGAACACTGCTCCAGGGCCACCAACAGCAATAGCGGTAGCCACGCCAGCCAGATTGCCTGTACCGACCCTCGTTGCTACAGACACCGCAAAGGCCTGAAATGAAGATATGTGCTTGTGGTTTTTATTCTGGTCTGCCAGTCCTTCAGTCCCCGACGTAGCAGAATCCGTCAGGAGCCTGAGCATCTCCCCTATCATGCGGAACTGTACGCCCTTCGTTCTTAGGGTAAACCATATTCCGCATGCTACCAATACGCCGATAAGGACATATCCCCATAAGGCATCGTTGACTTGAGTGATCAGTTCGTTCATCATTATGAGTTCATTAAAACCGGCACAAAGATAGTGTAAATCGAACAAAATACCAAATTATTTTGAATGTTTCTGAGATGCAGCCTATCTTCAACAAAAGTTAAAGTGACGCATTCCTATCCGTATTTTATCAGATTTGACTAACTTTGCAACAAAAAACAAGCATGAAGAAGATCTTGTTCCTACACGGATTCTATGCCAGTGGCCAGTGCGTACCTGCGGTGGCTCTGCGCGAGGCTTTCGCGGGGCGTGCAGAAGTGATAACGCCCGACTTGCCGATGCACCCGAAAGAGGCGGTCAGATTCATCCGCGAATTGATAGACCGTGAACAGCCTGACCTCCTGATTGGCAACAGCTGCGGGGCGTTCTATGCTCAGATGGTGGCTCCCGTCGTGGGTATTCCAGCCTTGCTGGGCAATCCACATTTTAGGATGACGGAGTTCCTGAAGCAGCGCATCGGCGAGCATCAGTACAAGTCGCCACGAAAGGATGGCCAGCAGAACTTCGTCATCGACGAACAGCTGATAGCCGAGTTCGCCGAAATGGAGGCTATTCAGTTTGACAGTTGCAATCCCGACTTCAAAGACCGCATCTGGGGGTTGTTCGGTGAGCAGGACACGTTGGCGCATTTTGAACCGCTCTTCTTGGAGCACTACAATCACTCGTTCCATTTCCCTGGCGGTCATACCCCGACGGCAGAGGAAGTCCGTGACTGGTATGTGCCATTGGCTGAAAAGATTGAGAAAAAAGAGGCATGAGCATAAAATTGATTATATTCGACTTTGACGGGACACTGGGCGATACCCGCCGGAACATCGTCACGACCATGCAGATGGCCATCAAAGAGATGCAACTGCCAAGTCGTACTGAGGCAGAGTGTGCATCCACCATAGGCTTGCCGTTGGCCGGATGCTTCAGGACGCTGTTCCCTGATATTCAGGATGAACTCATCCCCCGATGTGCAGAGACCTATCGCAGAATCTTCAACGAGAATCTGCAGAAGATAACCCCGGAGGCGTTTCCTGGCGTTGTCAAGACCCTGAAAGCCCTGAAGTCACAAGGCTTTACACTCACGATCGCATCGTCCCGTTCGCGCAATTCCCTCACGGAGTTGACTCGCGACATGGGCATCGCCGACTACATCTCTTATTTAATAGGGGCCGATGATGTGAAAGAAGCGAAGCCCAAGCCGGAACCTGTGCTGAAGACACTTGCCGCGATGCCATTTGCTGCCAGTGAGACGCTTGTTGTCGGGGATATGGCGGTTGACGTTCTGATGGGAGCCAATGCGAGGACAAAGACCTGTGGCGTGACTTGGGGCAACGGAACCAGAGAGGATCTCAAAGAGGCCGGAGCCGACTTCATCATTGACAGAATGGAGGAACTCATTGAAATAGCAATGCAAGCCCAAGCGTAACAAGGGCATTCTCAATTAAAAGTTGAAAGGTGGAGGATTTTTTCTCTACCTTTTTTCTTTTATTTGAGTTTTTCTTCGTACCTTTGCACCCAAGCATCAAGAGCAGTGCCCGAAAGGGTGACTCGCCAACCGAGCAATGGAAGCCACGGTGGTCAGTACGATGTGGTAGTATTAACTTCAAAAAATTCCAATTATGCAACAGCACATTTATTACACCAAGTATGCCCTGCAGTTCGCAGACATGCAGATTCCAGAGTTAGTAACAGTATTCAATCGTCAGGTCGGCAATACCGGCTGGACTGGTATGCGTGCCTATCACGACCAGGCACTCATCGACGAGTTCCTGCGTCGCGGCATAGATGTTTCCACCGTCTATGATGGTAAGGGCATCAGCTTTGCCCATCCCGTTAGGTACGTTATTACCGACAAACGTCTGGCCACCATCGGCTGAAATCTCTCTTATATCAAATACTCCACCCTTGCCGTCTGCTCTTGGCATAGGTGAGGATATTATTAGTCCATTGGTTTAATCATGGATTCTACAAAAGCAACTTCACCATTAGTAAGTCCATATTTGCGGTATAATTCTTCATCTGTCCAAGGACGTGAATAGTCAAGATATGGAACAAAGCGGAAATTAGCCTTTGACATCTGCTGAGTAGAGGTAGACATCGCTACTAGTTCTCTTACAAAACGTGTCTTTAAATAATTGAACATGTTTATGCATTCCTCTTTTGTATCAAACACGCATAGCATCATGTATGTTTCGGTGCAAATTGTACCAGGCTCGAGAATCTCTAGAGTTGAGAAGATTCTCTTTTGGCCATTTTTATCTGTTTCTCCTGCATGCTCTGCAGTTAGACGGGATGTTATTATTTTCCATTTGTCAATCAAATCCTTATTTGTATTAACTAGTTCTCGGCTATATGTTCCCAAACCTCCATTGTATCTCAACCCAATATCTCCATTTTCTATAGGCTTTACATAAGTTCGAAGCCCAAAGGGTTTCTGAGAGAATACCTTACTATTCATGTATATAGGATTTGTTGACTGTACTTTGTTAAGAATATCTATCTCTTCGTCAAATCTAATAAGGACTTCTGACTCGCCTAGGTCTCTCATAGTTGACTTCTTGAAGTTGCCCTTGCACGAAACGAAGTTACAAAGGCCATTATAATCTCGATCTCTTAAGAAATAACAAACGCCACCTGCAACATCTACAGTTGGGAAACAATCATGTGGATCCACATAATCATAAAGAACTTTTAACTGCTTATCGTGCAACATGTCATCTCTGAACTGTTCCAGCCCTCTACCTCCGTTATACCATTTTGCAGGCATAATCATAGAGATATATTTAGATTTCATTTGCTTTGCTATATCAACGAAGCGATTATAAACAGGTACTGCACTAACACCTGCTCCACCATCCATGACCATATAAGGAGGATTGCTAACTATTGCATCTAACTTCATATTCGTATTATCATTGATTTTCCAGAACCGTTTACCATCGCGTAAAGTATTGACAACGACCTCTGGGCATTCTGTTATGTTCTTGACTAAATCATTATAAAATTGAGCATTGACTTTTGTGTCGCGGAAACCAGCAAGCGTTCGCTTTGTTATACTTTTCGCCATTTTTGTTTTACACACAACAAGAAGATTCTCTTCTATAGTAGCATCCCACAAATTCATTGCAAATCCATGTGATACTTCACCATATTTTGCCTTCGCGACTTCCACTCTAGCACGATATATATTGTATGCCACATAAAGTGGATAGAGCCCGCTCTTGGAGTTGATCTCTAGAATATGTGAATCCGGTCGAAAAACACTTTCAGTAACTTGACCTTGATCTACAAATCGTGGGATAGAGATTATATCTTTAAAATCTTCATCATAAAAACACCAACCACCAAGGCAATCGCTCATGTGCATGTTTACAACTTTCCAAGGAGTAAGTACAGTCTCTTTATCTGGATTACGGAATGTATTAAATATTGCTGCAATACGCTCTATACGTTCTTCAATGGTAAACTTATCAGCAGCACGAGCCATCTCTCGGATACGTTTGCCTGCTTCTCGGAAGATGTCAGAGTCGTAATACTTCTTGAAACGGTTGAAAGTCTCTTTCGTTACGTCCTTTGGCATGAACTCCTCCCATGATTGAGGGTCAATTAGTGAGGTGAAATTATTCAACGTAATTTCTTCTTCCTCATTCTTTAACTCAGCACCATAGATAAGTAATGGCATTCGAATACTGATACCACGAAGAATACTAATCGCATTACGCCGATTGTCTTGTTTCTTTTTGTCCTCTTCCAATCTTCTTTTTTCCTCATCAGTCAACTCTCTTTTAGGTTTGTTCTTAAGACGTTCTATCTCTTCGTATTGTTCTTTGTCATAGCCCTGATTGTTTACATCAATTTCACTTGATTTAGCCATCGCCTTTGTCCTACCAATAGTCTTCTGCAAATCGGCAAAGTCCTTTAGATCAACTTCTGTCAGTTTCAATAGTTCATCGTTATAAAGTGCACCATCTTCAAAGCCACACTGAACGACCTTTTCTATCTGAGCGCGTTTCAGCTGACTCATCATCTTGTTCACGTCATAAGGCTTCATTTGGCTACCCACAATACTGATGATGGGGCAGAAATTGAGGAAGTCGCCCAATATCTTCCTGTCTTCATCTGTCTGCTTTCCAGCCTTGGTCGATACTTTTGCAGCTTCTGCCAAAACACGGAGTGTTCGGTCAGGGGCAAAGTCAAAGGCATAGCACTCTTCTTTCATACGCCCGTGTTTCTCATAGGGGGTCTGTACACGGAAGATAGTTTGCATATATTGAGCTGCACTTGTACAATATGAACCAGAAAGCATGAAAACGCCAGTCCAAGGTTTTACGCTAACACCAGTAGTTAAACGACCACAAGACAACGTAATAGTGTTTGTTTCATCTGGGTCTGATCCAATGGCAGAGTTAACTGCCTTCAGAGCCTCAGTTGTTTCCTGGTCTTCATCGCCGTCGCCAGCAACGTTCACTACTTCATAGAGACCAAACACACGGTGTTTCTGCAACTTCGCGCTTAACGCTTTAGCAGCTTTCACACCTGGGACTAGCCATAACGTATGACGGAAGATACGACGGAACTTGTCGTTACTATATGGATAGAGGCTGTCTTTGTCGTCTCTACAAAGTAGGTCGAGAAAGCGGTCAACGTCGCCATTATGAATAAATGTACCATCATCCTTCGTACGGAAAAATTCGCGGAAGTTAAAGGCTCGCTCATCTTCGATATAGTCACTTTCTGTCATCAGCGTACCGAGGTCATAGGTATAAATGTTGATGGCTGGTAGTGAAATATAAGGATTAGGAATGTATGGATTATCTACCTCCCAAGCTTGCTTTGCCTGTTGTTCCATGACATAATCCCAAGTAAAAATGTCGCTCTCGTCATAATCATCGAACAAATTGTATGGAGTTCCTGATAGTTGGAGTTCTTTTGTACCGGGCTTTTCTAACTGTTCAATAACGCTTTGTCCTAACTCTGTCTTTGTTCCTTCATGGGCTTCGTCAATAATGATAAAGTCCCATTGAGTATTGAAAAGGTGCTCGTTTTTCTCGAATTTGCCACCAACCTGTGCCGAACCTCTAAGGTTCTGTATAGAGGCAAAGTAGATATAGTGTAGGCCTTTAGACACTCCACCTTCCAACTTATCATATCCTTCACCAGCATTTAACGAACCAAACTTGAAATCATCACGGTCACAAAAAACCTTGTTAAACTCATCAAACCATTGGACATCCACTACGGGACGATGGGTAATAATCAATGTCCGTTTATAATTCTCCTCTTTGATAAGTTGTAAAGCTGCAAGTGTCTTGCCAAAGCGCATCTTGGCATTCCAAAGCATACGACCACTCTTGGCAAGTCGTTTCTTAGTGCGATCCACGGCATCACGCTGTTCACGACGCAATATTATGGGAGTAACGTTTTTAGTTACATCACTTGGTAACAGACACTGCTCGCCATGCTTGACGGCTTGGATAGCTTTCTTAACTGTAGCCAAATCGCAACAATACCATTCATCGGCTCCATCAACACCTGTAAAGACTTTCTTCTTAATACCACTACGCTCTAAAACTCGATGCACTTGCTTGTCATTGAACGTCATAATCATGCCGCTCATACGAAAAACCGTGTCATCGGTATGGAGCAGCTGATATGCTATGCCAGCCGTTTGAGTGTACCGTTTAATACGCTTGTGAGCAGCACGGTTAAGCAGTTCACAATTGGCAGTTATCACCTCGCCATTGTCCTCTTCAAGAGTAGTTTCGCCAATTTTCAGACAGTCGGCGTGGGCTTCATCGTTGATGGCAAAGACATAAATCAGTTTTGCCTTCATTGAAGATGTGAATGTTGCCATAGGCTTACTTTTTTAAGAGGTCTATAAATCTAATCTTCTTATTATTATCGCCTGTAAGTGGATCTTTAACACCCCAATCGCGAATCATACAGTAAATTCCATTGTGGTGATAGTAGCCGCCGTCAAGACAACCTTGACAAGGCTTCTCTCTACCTTCACCGCTGAATAAATCAACCATTTCTACTTCAGGATGACAACTATCAGGGACAACGCCCTTCAGACCGTCCATCTGCCATAGATTCCATGATACGATGTAGGCGATGTAGTTGATGCTTTTTACCAGGGGAGCCTTGCCGAACTTTGCCTGATAGTATTCGATGAAAGTCCAAAGCAGAGCCTCACGGGCCAGCAACAGGTTGTCGCCCTGCCACTCAAAGCCATAGATGTTCATGTAGGCCGTCTGTGCCCAGTCGAGCCAGTCGCCACTTGTCTCCGTATTCTCAGAGACCACACGCAGTTTCCTGTCGAGCAGGCCTATCCGTTCTTGCAAGGGAATGGATTCTCCTGTAGTCGTGTCATAACGGCTTGCCAAGTAAGGCGCCTCGCCACAGGTCATCTCCATTCGAGTGGCACGTACATAGTCTTTCCATGTCATGCCTTCAGTGAATTCTATTTTGTCAGGATTGGACTTCCATGTATGCTTTTCGCTGTCTTCTATGTTGAAAACATCCTTACGACCAAACCAGGCTTCATCCACGAGGTTGTTTTGGGCATTGCAGACCCATGAGGGCGTGAATACCTCTGCCATATCTTTGGAACGGTCCGTCTGATTCTCCTTAGATTTGAGCACACGAGGACGGATCACCATCCCATGCTCACCTGTAATCAGTTCAGGCTGTATCTGGGCATGATAATCGTATTCACTTCCAAGCGCCTCATAGTCATGAGTGGCCCAGAAGATGTTCTTGCCTGTGGTATGGTCACGCAGCAGTGTTGCCAACACTTCTGGCGAGATTGCCGACAGGTCGTCCTCCCTGATATCAATGCAGGGAAGACCAGATTCTTTTTCTGGCATTCTTTGCGCTTATAGCTTTAGGCAAAAGCACTTATCGGGTTCTTTGGGCTTAAAAATCAAGACCCCTATGTACGAAAGAAGCGTGTCCGCTCCTTACCGAACATAGAGGCCCTGACAAAGCCCAGTAGAAAGATAAGTGACGTCCACGCTATAAACGCAGACACTCACAATTATCAGTTTTCTACTTGCTTTAGAAATTTGTCAGGTTTCTATGTTCTCCAAGATAACTGCTAATGCTGTTATTACTTTACCCACTAAAATCGCACCGGCGGGCTTCCGCTGAAGCCAGAAAGAAATATAGTTGAGCTTGACAGCTTTCTGTCCCATTAGGACCATCAGCCGGTGTTCAAGGGGCAAAGATACGAAAAAGTTTGGAAAGTAATTCTCTTTTGGGCGAAAAAATGAAAATAATTAGATAATTATTTGGAAGATAACGAAAAAACACCTATCTTTGCAGCGTCAGAACCACCGTTTTGACTACGCAGCTGAGTGCGGGGAGCAA
>JAEEPF010000262.1 GCA_016284635.1 Prevotella sp. | reverse complement strand
CCAGACGATAAGCGTATATTTCTTGATACTGTTGATAACCTTCATATTACTCTGCTATTTGCCTGCAAAGGTAATAAAAAGAAGTGAAAAGTGAATAGTGAAAAGTGAAAAGTAATGTCCTTTAACTCCCTTTAACTCCTTTAACTCCTTTAACTCCTTTAAAAGTTGTATCTTTGCACCACAATTTATCTGTAACATATATGGAATACATCGTATCAGCCAGGAAATACCGTCCGATGACCTTCGACACCGTCGTAGGACAGGAAGCACTGACCACGACGCTGAAGAATGCGGTAAAGAGCGGCAAGCTCGCTCACGCCTACCTCTTCTGCGGTCCCCGTGGCGTCGGAAAAACCACCTGTGCCCGTATCTTCGCCAAGGCCATCAACTGCCAGCATCCCACTGCCGACGGTGAGGCATGCAATGAGTGTGAGTCGTGCCAATCGTTCAACGAGCAGCGATCGCTTAACATCTTCGAGCTCGACGCCGCCTCGAACAACTCTGTGGAGCATATCAAGACGCTGATGGAGCAGACGCGCATCCCGCCACAGCTGGGCAAGTATAAAGTGTTCATCATCGACGAGGTGCACATGCTCTCGACGGCCGCTTTCAACGCCTTCCTCAAGACGTTGGAGGAACCACCCGCACACGTCATCTTCATCCTCGCCACGACGGAGAAGCACAAGATCCTGCCCACCATCCTCAGCCGTTGTCAGATCTACGACTTCGAGCGGATGACCATCCGCAACACCGTCGACCATCTGAAGCACGTGGCCGAGCAGGAAGGCATCACCTACGAGGAGCAGGCTCTCGCCGTCATCGCCGAGAAGGCTGACGGTGGTATGCGCGACGCCCTCTCGATCTTCGACCAGGCAGCCTCGTTCTGTCAGGGCAACATCACCTACGAGAAAGTGATCGAAGACCTGAACGTGCTCGACTCCGAGAACTACTTCCAGATCGTCGACCTATCTATTATTAATAAGGTGAGCGACATCATGGTGCTGTTGAACAACATCATCAACAAGGGTTTCGACGGCGGACTGCTCATTCAGGGCCTGGCCAAGCACGTTCGTAACGTGATGATGGCAAAGGATCCACAGACTCTGCCCCTGCTCGAAGTGAGCGACCAACAGCGCCAGCGCTATGCCGAACAGGCGAAGAAGTGCGATACCCGCTTCCTCTATCAGGCCCTGAAACTGATGAACCAGTGCGACATCAACTACCGCCAGTCGTCGAACAAGCGTCTGCTGGTGGAACTCACGCTGATAGAGGTGGCCCAGATCACCCAGCCTGATGACGGCGCCAGCGCGGGGCGTCGCCCTAGAAGACTAAAATCCCTGTTTAAGCAACTGATACAGCAGTCTCAGCCCAAGAAAGTGGCCCCGCAGGTAGCCCAGGCTAAGACCGCTGCATCACCCGTGGCCACCAAGGTCCCTGCCCCCGTAACCTCCGGAATATCCGGAAACTCCGGAAATCCCGTAACATCCGGCTCCGCCCCCAAGATGAAGCTCAACAACATCAGCTTCTCCTGGGGCACGCTGCTCCAGAAGAATAAGGATCCCAAAGGAAAGATGAACATCCTTCCTGGCACAGACAATGCCGCCAGGGAACAACAGACCAATGTGGAGTTCACCCAGGAAGACCTCGAACTGCAATGGATGTCGATGTGTAACCGTATGCCACAGGAATACAGTGGTATCGCCACCCGTATGAAGAACATGAACCCCGTCATCACGGAGTTCCCCAAGTTGCAGGTGACCGTCGACAACACCCTCATCCAGCAACAGATGGAGGAATTCAAGGGCCGTATCGTGAAGACACTCATCAACAGTCTGCACAACGCAGGCATCACCCTCGAGATCACCGTCGCCGAACAGACTGAGCGCAAGAAAATTCTTACCCGTCGTGAACAGTTCGAGGCCCTGAGAAAAGAAAATCCCGCCGTAGAAAAACTACGGCAGGACTTCGATCTCGAATTGGCCTAAAGTCTTTTTTACCTTTTTACTTTTTTACCTTTTTACCTTTTTCTCACTCTCCCACAAACTGCTTGATCGTCTGCAGGCAGAGATCGCTGCTCACGGGCTTGGAGAGGAAGTCGTTACATCCTGCCTCCAGTGCCAACTGACGGTCGCTGTCGAAAGCGTTGGCTGTCAGGGCGACGATGGGCAGATCAGGGAATTTCTCCTTAATGGCCTTTGTGGCCTCCAATCCGTCCATGATAGGCATCTTGATGTCCATCAGCACGATATCATACCCACCCTTTTCGGCCATCTCGACAGCCTCCTGGCCATTCTTGGCACGTTCAAACTGATAGTACTTCTTCAGGATGTACGACATCAGGATGTAGTTACTGTCATTGTCTTCTGCAATCAAAATCTTTTTCATATTAAATATTTTTGAAGTTAAAGGGAATTTAAAAGGAAGTTAAAGGGGAGTTAAAAGGACAATAGTCCTGCGGAACAATTGTAATGTCCCTTTAACTTCCAAGCGAAGCGATAACTTCCTGTTAACTTCCTTTCCATTCCTTAAATTTATTACTTTTTCCCAAGTCTGTCTCTCCACATCTTGCTCATATCCTCGAGCGTCTTACCCTTGGTCTCAGGCACGAGGCGCCAGACGAACAGGGCAGCCACCACGCAGATGATGCCATAGAGGCCGTAGGTGAACCAGTGTCCGAAGTCGTCACCCTCCGTCAGGTGCATATTGAACATAGGCACGAACGACGAACTGACGATGAAGTTGGAGATCCACTGGAAAGCCACGGCGATGGCGACAGCAGCACCACGGATGGTGTTGGGGAAGACCTCGGCGATGAGCACCCAGGTGATCGGTCCCCAAGAGAACATGAACGAAGCCGAGTAGATGAGCAGCGAGGCAGCCGTCACCAGTGCAAGACTCTCGTTACCGAAGGTCACTGCCACACCGAAGGCTCCGAGGGCCATACCCAGCGAACCACTGATGAGCA
>JAEEPF010000261.1 GCA_016284635.1 Prevotella sp. | reverse complement strand
CACCATAGATTGCCGTGAGGCCGTACTCGACGGTCTTGTTTTTCGGCAAATCGACACCAGCTATACGTGCCATACGATCTCCTTATCCCTGCTTCTGCTTGTGACGGGGGTTCTTCGAACAGATGATGCGCAATACACCCTTGCGACGGATGATCTTGCAGTTTTCACATCTGGGTTTGATGGAGGCTTTGATTTTCATAGGTTTGACCTTCTTTGAAAATACCTATTACTTGTAACGGTAAGTGATTCTTCCACGATTGAGGTCGTAGGGAGAAATTTCTACCAACACTTTATCGTCCGGCAAAATTCGGATGAAATGCCGACGCATCTTTCCTGAAACATGTGCGAGGATCTCGTGACCATTTCCGAGTTGGACACGGAAGAATGCGTTGGGGAGAGCTTCCAACACAACGCCTTCTACTTGAATGCCTTCTTCTTTAGCCACTAAGATGCCATCCTGCCGCGAATGCGGCCATGCTTCAAGAAACCTTCATAATTCTTGGTATGCAACTGGGCTTCGAGTTGACGAAGCGTATCCAGCGCCACACCGACCACGATAAGTACCGAGGTGCCCCCAATATAGAAACTCATATCGAAGGCGTCTTTCAGATACCAGGGCGCAACGCTAATAAAAGCGAGGTAAAGCGACCCGGGAAGAGAAATTCGGGTTAAAACGTGGTCAATATATTCGGCCGTCTGCTTGCCCGGACGAACTCCCGGAATGAATCCCCCAGACTTCTTCAGGTTTTCGGCAATGTCGTTAGGGTTGTACTGGATTGCCGTGTAGAAGAAGGTGAAGAATATGATAAGGAGCGCGTCGATCACGCTGTAGGACAGGTGACCCGGGACGAACGCGATGGCGAACGACTGCATCGCAGAGACGTTCGGGAACCAGGAAGCGATCATGGCCGGAATGAACATGATGCAGCTTGCGAAAATCACGGGGATCACGCCAGCGGTATTCACCTTGAAGGGCAAATAGCTGGACTGGCCACCCATGACCTTGTTGCCGACAGTCCTGCGAGGACTTTGGAGTGGAATGCGACGGTTCGCCTGCTCTACGAAAACGATAAATCCGATAATCACGACCACGATAGCGAGAATGATGATTTCGCTAGCGAGCGGCTGGATATCTTCCTTGAACATTTCCCATTGGGCGAGGAAGGCCCGCGGAAGGCCCCCGACGATACCGGCGAAGATGATAAGAGAAATACCGTTGCCCACACCGTGCGAAGTAATCTGTTCGCCCAGGTACATCACGAAGATGGTTCCTGCGGTGAAGGTCAGGGTAGCAAGTAAGCGGAAACCGATGTTACCGGCACCGGTGGCGAAGTCGTCTGCGAGGGCAGAAACCTGGACACCGGAAACGGACACCTTGAGGGAGGAAAGCCACACAGAAATGCCCCAGCCCTGCAAGGCGGCGAGAGCCACCGTAAAGTAGCGGGTGTACTGGTTCAACTTGGCGCGGCCTTCCTGACCTTCCTTCTGGAGCATCTGGATGCCCGGGATAACGGAGCCCATCAACTGGATGATGATGCTCGCGCTAATGTAGGGCATGATACCCAGGGCGAACACGGTCGCTTTCGCAAACGCACCGCCCGTGAAGGAGTCGTACAGGCCGAACAGGTTGTTCGAGTTCTTGAAGTATTCTGCCAGCACGGCAGCGTTTACTCCGGGGATTGTGATGTGTGCGCCCACGCGGTAGATGATGAGCACGGCGAGCGTGAAGAGAATCTTCTTACGCAGGTCGGCTATCTTGAACGCGTTGACGAACGCATCTATGGCTTTCTTGAGAGCTTCCATTAGACGATCTCGACTTTGCCGCCGGCAGCTTCGATTGCAGACTTTGCAGCTTCGCTGATGGCGTTAACCTTTACGTTGATTGCCTTGTCGATGGTTCCAAAAGCGAGGACCTTGATCGGTTTGTCAATATCCTTGATGAAACCCTGGTCGAACATCACCTGAGCGTCGAAGTCCGTGACGCTAACGCCAGCGAGCTTCTTCAGGTTGACGATCTGGAATTCAACACCGGCGTGCTTGAAACCACGCTTCGGGATGCGACGGTGGATCGGCATCTGGCCGCCTTCGAAGGCGACACGACCGGCCTGGGCGCTCTTACGAGCACCGGCACCCTTCTGACCACGGCCAGCAGTGGTGCCCCAACCGGAACCCGGACCGCGACCGATGCGCTTGCGGCTCTTGCCCTTGGCAGCCTTGCCAGGATTGAGAGTATTGAGTTCCATTATTAGATCTCCTCGACCTTCACCATGTCAGCCACGGCATTGATCATGCCCTGGATGCTGGGGGTCAAAACGTGTTCAACAGACTGTCCGATCTTGCGGAGGCCGAGGGCCTTCACATTGGCACGGTGCACCGGCAGGCGGCGAACAGTGCCCTTGATCAAAGTAATACGAACTTTCTTCATGGTGTATTACTCCTTAGGCTTCAAAACCGCGCAGCTTGGCGCAGTCCTGCTTGTTCTTCTGGGACATCAGGCCTTCCAGGCAAGCGCTGACGACAGTGCTCGGGTTGGAAGAACCGTGAATCTTGGTGAGGATGTTGCGCACACCGGCGAGTTCGAGAACAGCACGGGCGGCAGCACCGGCGATAACGCCAGTACCCGGAGCAGCCGGCATGAGGAGGATGCGGGTAGAACCGCTCTTCACTTCGATGTCGTGCGGGATGGTGCCGTCGAGGAGCTGGACTTCGACGATATTGCGCTGAGCAGCTTCGGTACCCTTGCGGATAGCTTCGGAAACTTCCTTAGCCTTGCCGAGACCGACACCGACCTTGCCGTTCTTGTTGCCGACGACAACGAGAGCGGAGAAGGACATGCGACGGCCGCCCTTGACGGTCTTAGCGCAACGGTTGATGTGTACAACCTTGTCTTCAAATTCAGAAACTTGAGCTTCGCGTTCCAAAGTGTACCTCACTAGAATTTGAGTCCGCCTTCACGAGCTCCCTCAGC
>JAEEPF010000260.1 GCA_016284635.1 Prevotella sp. | reverse complement strand
ATGAGACACTTGCCTGTCATCTCCCTGGGTTGTTCCAGGCCCATGATGTGGAGGATGGAAGGAGCTACGTCTGCCAAGATTCCGTTCTGCACCTTCACAGTCTTGTTCTCTGTCACGTAGATGAAAGGAACCGGGTTGACTGAGTGCGCCGTGTTAGGAGTGCCGTCTGCATTGAGGGCATGGTCTGCGTTGCCGTGGTCAGCGATGATGACAGTTTCATAACCCATCTCCTTCGCTGTTTCTACCACCTCATTCACGCACTGGTCAACCACCTTCACGGCAGATTCGATGGCCGTATAGACACCCGTATGACCCACCATGTCGCTGTTAGCGAAATTCGCCACAATCCAGTCGTACCGGTCAGTTTTGAGCGCCTCGACCAGTTTATCCTTCACTTCGAAGGCCGACATCTCGGGCTTCATGTCGTAGGTCATCACCTTTGGGGAGTTCACCAAGATGCGGTCTTCACCTTCGAATGGTTCTTCACGCCCCCCGTTGATGAAGAAGGTCACGTGTGCATATTTCTCAGTCTCAGCGACGTGCAACTGCTTCAAGCCCTTGCTGGCGATATATTCGCCGAGGGTGTTCTCCACATTCTCCTTGGGGAAGAGAATGTGTACCCCAGTGAAGGATGCATCGTATGGAGTCATGCAGTAGTACTGGAGATGAGGGATGGTCTTCATACCCTGCTCTTTCATGTCCTTCTGCGTGAGCACGATCGTCAGTTCTCTTGCGCGGTCGTTGCGGAAATTGAAAAAGATGACAACATCACCTTCCTTGATGCGGCCGTCGACGCAGCTGTTGATGAGCGGCTCCATGAACTCGTCGGTGTTCTTGTGCTCGTCCGTGTGCGAATCGTAGCATGACTGCACGCCTTCCACCATGTCATCCACCTCGCGACCCTTGCCCTCTACGAGTAGGTCGTAGGCCACCTTGATGCGGTCCCAGCGGTTGTCGCGGTCCATGGCGTAGAAACGGCCAATGACCGATGCGATAGCGCCTACACCCGCCTCATCCACGTAGTTCTGCAAGTTGGCGATGAAGCCTTTACCCGATCTGGGATCGGTATCACGGCCGTCCATGAAGCAATGCAGGTAGCAGTTCTCGATGCCATACATCTTGGCGATGTCGATGAGTTTCAAGAGGTGGTCGAATGACGAGTGGACGCCGCCAGTGGATGTCAGGCCCATGAGGTGAACGCTCTTGCCGTTAGCCTTCGCATAGCTGTAAGCCGACTTGACTTCCGGGTTTTCCAGAATGGAGTTGTCAGCAATGGCACGGTTGATCTTCACCAGATCCTGATAAACGATGCGCCCGGCACCGATATTGAGGTGTCCCGTCTCTGAGTTGCCCATTTGGCCGTCGGGAAGACCGACGTACTCTCCCGAAGCCTGCAACTCGGAGTGAGGATAGTTGGCATTCAGGTAGTCCATGTAGGGAGTGGGAGCCTGTTCTATCACGTCACCCTTGCCTTTGTCACCGATCCCCCAACCGTCGAGAATGATCAGAAGTGCTTTCCTCGCGTGGCTGTCTTCCTTCACTATGGGGTTGTCGGCGATATACGTCGTACATGCCGTGAATACACTTGCGCCGCAGATGAGGGCAGCAGCCATCAACCAATGCATCATCTTTTTCATTGTCCTCCAGCTTATAATCTATATTTCAGTTTGGTGCAAAGATAACTATTTTTTTCCTATGAACCAAACTGACGAAGTCAGGAAATGATGTTGCCTTAATAATTATTAACAATCGAATCAATCCAAATTCAGATTTTTCCTCTTATATTTGCAACATCTATTAATTGAAGGAATAAAAACTTGTAATTGAAAACTTGTGATTATAAACGGTTTATGTGCTGATTATGGTAGCCGTTACTGCCCATGTATATTGGCAGTAACGGGTGGTTGTGCAGTTTGCAGTCAGGTCAATGGCATGGCCTTTTGCGACTGTAAGGCCAGTGGTGGTATCTGCATCAAGCAGGAACTGCTCAGAAATGGTGGGAAGGCGAAACCCAGTCGGTTAACGTATGAATGCGAAGTGATGTCGGTAATTCATTACGACGGTCTGGTGTTTTTTAGGGTTAAGGTTCCTTTATCATTAGAGAGGGAGGTGAAACGTCCGGGCGGCTTTGTGTTTGTACGCCGAAAAGATGCGGCTTCCTGGTACGATGTCCCCATCTCCGTACAATTTGAGGAGATGATGGTAGGCAGCATAGGAATGACGGTTCTTTTTAGTGGTGTCAAGACGATCCAGCTCAAGGACTTAGCCGAGGGCGACACGCTGCTGATACGCGGCCCGTACAGCAACGGTCTGTTAGGATTGCAGCATCTGGAAGCGCAACAGTCGAGTCGCTGCCTGATACTGACCAAGGGCATTGGTTTATTGCCATCGGTATCCGCAGTCAGGTATCTTCAATCCAGGCACAACGAAACAGAATTGTATGTTGACGAAGGAAATTTCTCACCTTCTATCCTAAAGTTCCAGCTCGATCTGTTTGAACTCCCATTTAAGCCTTTGACTCTGCTTGATGACGATGATGAGCTCAGCACACCTACCAAGCACCTCATCAGACGGTTCGTGGCCGATGGCGGCAGTCTGATTCATGTGGGTGCTTCGGAATATGTGATACACCAGGTAGCCACCTATCTTCATTATATCGGCAGCAGTCATGTAAAGCTCTCTGCCTGCAACAATGCCAAAATGTGTTGCGGCGAAGGTGTGTGCGGCGCATGCACGGAAATAACTGCCGACAGACGAGTCATTCATCATTGTAAAGAACAAGTAAAAATAAAATAAAAAACGTAATATGAGAGTTATTATCATAGGAGGCGGATGGGCTGGTACAGCCGCTGCGATAGCTGCAAGAAAAGCTGGCGCCGAGGTTTGTCTGATAGAGAAAACAGATATGTTGCTGGGATGTGGCAATGCAGGTGGAATCATGCGTAACAACGGTCGGTTCACGGCTGCCGAAGAGATGATTG
>JAEEPF010000259.1 GCA_016284635.1 Prevotella sp. | reverse complement strand
CACTCATAGACCTGCTTGCCTCGCATGAAGCCAGGGAAGTGGAAACGGTCTGCGATGCCGCGCTCTGCTGCGAGGTGGATCATCGCATCCATCATATCACCCGAGCCTGCCATGCAGAAACGGACATTGCGGGTACGGTGGAGCACCATCGTAGCAGCCTCGACGAAGTACTCAGGTCCCTTCTGCATCGTGATACGGCCGAGGAAGGTGACGACCTTCTCCTTGCCCGTATGGTCAGGACGCGGAATGTCCTGATACTCCTGCGGCAGAGGATAGACGGCATTGTGAACCGTATAGACCTTGCGCGGATCCTGATGATACTGGTTGATGACCGTCTGGCGCGTCAGTTCAGAGACACACATGATGCAGTCGGCCCAGTCCATACCGTTCTTCTCTATCGAATAGACAGTTGGGTTCACCTTACCGCGGCTGCGGTCGAAGTCAGTAGCATGCACATGGATGCAGAGCGGTCTGCCACTCACCTGCTTGGCGTGGATGCCGGCAGGGAAGGTCAGCCAGTCGTGAGCATGGATGATGTCGAACTCCTCGGCACGGGCCACCTGGCCAGCGATGATCGAGTAGTTGTTGATCTCCTCGTGCAGGTTGCCAGGATAGCCTCCCGCAAACTCCATCGCACCGAGGTCGTTCACGTTCATATAGTTGAAGTCTGCATAGATATGATCACGAAGCTTGAAATAGTAGTCGGGATCCATGATGTTGCCCACACGCTGCTTCACGTAGTCATAGTCCACGTCGCGCCAGGCGATAGGCACGGCATTCATGGCGACGATACGACAGGCATGCTGACTCTCATCACCGAAGGGATGAGGCAGACAGAGCGTGATGTCCAGATCTCCCTGGGCCTTCAGACCCTCGGAGATACCATAGTTGGCGGTGGCAAGTCCACCGAATACGTGAGGAGGATACTCCCATCCAAACATTAATACTTTCATCGTCGTCCCTCCTTATTTTTGATATGAATACTTATCCATCAGCTTGAGCGTACGCAGAATCTCTGCCACGTTCATGGCAAACGACATGGCACCACGTCCGTGGAACGGCGGGTTACCGTCGAAGAGTTCACTGATCGTACCGATGGCATGATAGTCCATCTCATCCTCATAGCCCACCAGCTGGCGCTCGATGAACGAGAGGCGAGAACGCTTATAGAGTTTCAGGCAAGCCTCCATGTAGAATCCGCCGAGCCAAGGCCAGGCCGTTCCCTGATGGTAGGCATAGTCGCGCTGGGTCTGCGGTCCGACATAGATGGGGTTGTAGCCGCCGCTCTTCGGAGAGAGCGAGCGCAGTCCCTTCGGCGTCAGCAACTCACGGGTGCAGATATCCACCACGCTCTTCATCTGATCCTGACTCAGTGGCGAGTAGTCGAGTGCCACGGCGAAGATCATGTTCGGACGGACGCTCCAGTCCATCATGGTGCCGTCGACATAGTCGAGCAGATAGCCATATTCGTTGACGAAGGTCTCGACGAACGATGCCTTGACTTTGGCAGCCAGTTCCTCCAGATGGTTCACTTCCTTCTCGTCCTTCTGATCGGCAGCCATAGCGGCACAGAACTTCAAGGCGTTGTACCACAGGGCGTTGAACTCCACAATATAACCACTGCGCGGCACGACGGGACGACCATTAGCCGTAGAGTTCATCCACGTCACAGCCTTCTCACGACCATTGGAGTAAAGCAGTCCGTTCTCGTCGAGGCGGAGATTCGGGTGACCACCCTTCTCGATATATTTCACAATATCCTTCACCAGCTTACCGTATTTCTTAAAGCCGGCCTCTACGCCAACCTCCTTCACGTACTGCTGGATGGCCCAGATAGCCCAGAGGGGCACATCGGGCTGCTCGATCTCGTAGATCTTCACTGACAAGGGCTTGCCGTCCATAAACTCGCGGAGTCCCTTCTCGGCGGTCCTCATCACCAGCTCAAAATAGTCGGTCTCGCCGATGGCCAACGTCAGGCCAGGCGCGGCGATAAACGTGTCGCGGGCACGGGCCTTGAACCAAGGATAACCTGCCAGCAGATAACGCTCGTCCTTCTTGTCAATCTTCTCCATAGTGCCACTGCGGCGATCGCGGAAGTGGAACTGGTGGGCAGCCGTCACTAAGCAGTGATAGAAGTTATCACGGGGTACGCGGTCGTCCACTTCCTCGTCGAAGAGTTTCTTCAGCGACGAGGTCTTGATCTGTGAAGTAGAACCAGCGAAGATGATGCTCTCACCTTTCTTAATAGGCATCTCGAAATAGCCAGGCACGTAGAGGTCCTCATTCGACGCATAGCCACGCTCCTGCTCCTTCGGATACTCCACACCACGATACCAGTCGGGCTGGAAGATGAACTCGTTCTTCTTCGAGAACTGCATGTACAGGTCGGGATAGCCGGCATACATACAGGTCTTGATACCATTGTCCACCTGGCTGTACTCACGGCTGGCGGTGGCGTTCTCATGTGTGAACTGCCTGACGCTGCGGAAAGCCAGGAACGGGCGGAAACGCAAAGTGGTAGCAGAATGGGCATCCTCCAGCGTGTAGCGGATGAGGATACGGTCCTCATAGTGCTGGAAGATCACCTCCTTCTTCAGGATCACGCCACCCACACGATACGTCGTCGTCGGTACCTTGGTGGCATCAAACTCACGGATGTACTTGTGTCCGTTTGGACTGAAATTGTTGCCCTGATACTTGTGGAGTCCCAGGTTGAATTCCGCTCCGTGCTGGACGACTGTGCAGTCGAGTGACGACAAGAGCACATGGTTCTCATCATCAAGTTCGGGCACAGGAACAACCAGCAGACCATGGTACTTGCGGGTATTGCAATCTACCAATGTAGAACTGCTATAAGCGCCAGACCGGTTAGTCCGGAGGAATTCACGACGGAGACTTTCCTGCAAGTTAGTCATCACGGCTTTCTCTAATCGTAAATAACTCATAGTTCCTAATAGGTTTTATTATCAAATTAAGTTTTAGCATTCATTCCTCAAAGGTACGCA
>JAEEPF010000082.1 GCA_016284635.1 Prevotella sp. | reverse complement strand
GGGTTGTTGAGGACATACTGGTTGAAGTACTGGTTCAGCGTGTTGGCAGCATTCCACGACGAGAAGTTCAGGTTCTCTGCCAGGTCTTTCAGCGTGGCTCGTGTGTGGGCCACGAACTCCTTGCGGTTGTTCTTGGCCTGCTCGATGGAGCCGGAGTTGTCACTGTTGTCGTTAGAGCACGACGTGAAAACACTTGCGCCGCATACAAGGGTGGCGGCGAGCACCCAATTCAGAATCTTTTTCATAATGCTTTTGTTTTTTTTATTTTAATCATTTTGGAAAGAGACTTTCCTATTATTCATTTCTGAAATATTGCTTGACCAGCCTGCGGACATAGATGCCGAAGAAGATTTTTTCCATCCATGTGGGAGAAACGAACTTGGTGCGCAGAATGATGTCTAAGCACGCAAAACGACCCGCCTGCCAGTCGAAGTGGGAATGGTCTTCCTCGCCCGTGTATTCTTTGGCGAAGGCATCCCAGAAACGGTGAAACTGGTCGAGGGTCATGTGGAAGATGTCCTGCACCCGTTTCATCGGGGCATACACTTGGCATACCTGGAAGAGGTGTCCGATGTCGAACATGGGGTCGCCGTAGGCGAAGCGGTCCAGGTCTATCCAGTACGGGCGGTCGCCGGCGAGGATGAGGTTGCCGCTTTGGAAGTCGCCGTGCAGGCAGTGACTGCTTTCAGGAATGGCCTCGACGAAGTCGCGGAGCAACTTTCTGTTCTTCCTGCTCACAAATCCGGCGTGGTCGATGGCCCAGAGCATCTGTTCTTTCCTGTTCGGGAAGAAGTCGGTGTTGCAGGGCGTAGCAAACAGTTCCTTGCCTTGGCGGCACAGCAGGCGCGCCATCTCCTCGGTGCGCTGTGGTTCGTCGTGGCAGATGCGCGAGAGCGACTTCTTGTTTTTGATGAGCTGCGTGATGGTGGCGTATGCCTCGCCGACACGCACAATCTCATGCACTTGCGGTACCGGAAGCCCCAAGTCCTCCACTGCTTTGGCGACGTCGTATTCGTGCTTGACGTTCTCCAGGGTGCTGAGCCGTGCGTTGTTGACTTTCAGTATCGCGTCAGGCTCAGCGGGATTCACGTATGTCGTGCCGTTGCCACCCTCGCCCACTTGGACATAGTCGTTCAGGTCTATCAGTCGGTAATCTTCCATATTATCTATATGTTATGTCATTCCACTTTCTTCAAGTGCGCGGTGATGGTGTAAGTGGAGCCGTCAGCGCGTCGGTGGAAGGCCTTATTGACCATCTCGCTGCCCGTGCAGGAGACGATTTCCCAGTTCTCGTGCCGCCCTTCCTGTCCCGGCTTTTGCCAGCGGAAGCAGAACAGGGGGCCGTCGGCGAAGTATTCGTTGTAGGTTGTCTCCTCCTCCACCCACTGGCCGTCGATGAGGTCGTAGAAACTGGCGGTGCCGTCGCTGCGGTACAGTTCGCGGTAAGGCTCAGAAGACTCGTACTCGGGATTGTCGCTGGTGAAGGTGATCTCCCAGAGGCCCACGACGGCCTCAGTGTAGTCGGCCTCGGCACGGGTGAAGTGCTTCTGGCGCGGGCCGTAGGTGGCAGTCACCTGACCGTCCTTCATGAGCGTGGTTATGGCGGTGAAGCGCAGGTCGTCGCCGCTGGCGCTGACACCGGCCATCTCTACCACCGATGTCGTCCCGTCGGCCAGATGCGACGTCAGCGTGATGGTGTTGCCGCTGACTGTCACGTCAGTCTCCTGCCTGTAGGCCCACACACCGCTCTCCGTCATCGACATGCTGTAGTAGCCTTTCAGCGCCGTGCCGTCGCTTGTGAAGGTGTAGACCGACATCATGTCTGTCGTTACCGTCTCACCGTCGGTTTCGGCATGAATCCACTTGCCCACGACCTTCTCGGTCAGGTCGCCGTCGCCTGCCGGGTTGTCGTTATTGTCTGGCGTACACGCTGTGAATACACTTACACCGCAGATACAGAGGATGGCGGTGAGCATCCATTTCATAGTTTTCTTTTTCATTTTGATTTTTGTATGATTTTAGTATGTCATCTCTGTCTGTTCGCGCGGCGTATCTTCTCCAATATCTGCGCCACCCACTCAGCGGTGCCGGGCAGTTGGTAGCGGCAGTTGCCCGTGGGCGAGGGCGTGAAGAAGGTCTCTGCGCTCCAGGTGATGCTGACAGTGCCCCGGGCGGAGAGCGAGAACACGCCGTCACCCTCCACGGCCTGAATAACGGGCAGTGTGTCCCACATCTTCTGGCCTGTATTGCAGTCGCACGTCATATAGACCTGCTTGATGGGGTGTATGTCAGTCCACGAGATATCGCTGACGACCTGCTCGGGGGTATATTCAATGGGGTCACCCACCTCGCCGGGCGAGAATACCATGTCCACGTCCTGCGGCCAGAGGCGGAAGAAATCCTGTGCAAACGTGATGCCCTGTCCGAAATTGAAGTCGGGCTCCACGGCATCGCCGAACACGCCGCCCTGCATGTAGATGCACTTCACCTTTTGGCGAACCAGCTCCACACCGCTCAACGGCGAGTAATCATCGGGCTCCGACATCAGCAGCTGAGCCAGTGCCGTGACGAAGCCGGAGGTACAGATGCTCACAGAGTGGTCGGGCTGCCGGGAAAGCATGCGACGGTACAACTGCCATCCGTCGGGTAGTGCCGAGTAATCATCGACGGAGCGGCGGAACATCAGTCCACCGTCGTCATTTGTGTAGGTCGGCAATGATTTGTAGTCAATCCATACTGCCGGAGCAGGGATACCTTTCCTCACAAGTCCTATGGGCGTGCTGGTATGGCCGAAGTAGTTATTCATCACATCAGCCACGGCGGCACAGTCCTCACCCTCGCGGTCCACTACCACCCCCAGCAGTTTGCAGGCGCCCTGCTGCTCATAGCGGTAGAGCATCTCCAAGGCGAAGAGGTCGTCGGTCGACGAGCCGATGTCTGTGTCGAATATGATGAGCGGCACGCCCGAATAGGTACCCTGCTGTCCCGCTGGGTTATCTTCGTTCGCACACGATACCTGTACACCTGCACCGCAGGCGATTAGAAATGATAATAAAAAACTTGGTACTATTTTCAACACAGAGACACGGAGGCACAGAGTTTTTCTCTCTCGTGGAATAAAGCCTCTGTGCCTCTGTGTCTCTGTGTTGAAATATCCATCCCTCATAGTAACTTATTATTTAACGGTTACTTAACAGTTTTGCGGAAACCTTCCTATCAACTGCGGTATGTAGCGATTGATCACCTTGACACCGAAGTATGCAAACGTCAGCGTGATGATGGCCGAGACGAATGCCACCAGGGCCTGGGGCTCCGTCCATCCCATGCTACTGAAACTGCCTATCACCACCTCCTGCAAGAAATTCTTGTGCAGGAGATAGATGCCGATGGTGTTCTGCCCGATAAACAGCAGCGTGCGCTTGTTGAGCACGGGGTTGTGCCAAACCGAGGTCCTGTACAGGATGATGGCAAGCATCAGGACGGCGGCACTGCCGCTGAAAGCATTGAGCAAGAAAGTCGGGAGCGTGTTGTGCCCCTTGAAGGCCATGGAGTCGAGCACCATCGAGTCGCCTTTCAGCAGTATGCCACAGGTCAGCAGCCCAAGCGAGAGGATGAGGCCGAGCGTGATCATCGAGAGCCTGGCCTCCCTCAGGCGTTTTACGACGGGCAGCAGCAGACAGCCCACAAGGATATAGGCTGCTGCCATCAGCGACAAGTCAAACCCTAAGGGATAGCCGATGAAGCCTGTCCCTGAGGTAGGATGCGGATGCGGGAGCATCAGTCCGACGGCAAAGAATACCGCGGCTGCCACGGCTATCCATACCCGCTTGTACTTCGTTACCGGCTGCAGTGCCCTGAATAACATCTCCGCCCACAGGCGGCCGAGGAACAACACGGGCAGGTACCACAGCGAAGTGAGCGAATGGGTCTCGGTGAGTATCTCGAACGTCCCATAGAGCATGAGGGCGAGGTTCTTGAAGGAGAACCACGAATAGATCGCTGCCCAGATGATATACGGCACGAGCAGTGCCTTGAAATTCTTGACAAGGAATGTCCTCAGAGAGCCCCGCTCTTTCACCTCTGGCGGACTCATCACCATTCCAGACACCAGGAAGAATACTGGCATGTGGAACGAATAGATGACGAGCCTCCACATCGGCGTAGCCAAATTAGAGGCGGCATGGCCCATGATGACCAGGAAGATGGCCAGACCCTTGACATAGTCCAGCTCTTCTATTCTCGTTTTACTGATATTATTCATTGTGCATACTATTCGAGTGCCTCTTATACCACACCGTAAACCAGACGATGGCTACTACGAGGCAGGCGATGCCTAACGGATAGCCTACAACCTCGGGCAGATGGAGCATCTGAGGGGAGATGAATACGTAGGTGCTGCAGACGGTGGTCATGAAGAGGGCGGGGATGAGCATGATCCAGAAGTTCTTCTTCTGACGCACGAGATAGACGGTAACGGTCCAGAGGGTGAACACGGAGAGGGCCTGGTTCGACCATCCGAAGTACTGCCAGATGGTGTTGAAACCGTCGGGGTTGCCTATCTGCCAGATGAGCATGGCGATGCTGCATGCAAACATCGGCACACAGATCACCAGGCGCTTCGGGATGGGCCGCTGGTCGAGCTTCAGCCACTCGGCCACGATCAGACGGGCTGAGCGCAGGGCCGTGTCGCCGCTGGTGATGGGCGCAGCCACCACACCGAGCATGGCCAGGATGGCACCTGCCACACCGAGCCAGTCGTTGCACACGAGATTGACCACTGCTGGCGCAGAAGTATGGAAGCCATTGGTAGCTCCGGCGATAAGCTCGTAGCCAGGGGTGGGTTCGCCGTAGAAGAACCAGGCCGACACCGTGGCCCATATCAGTGCCACGGCTCCCTCGGTAATCATCGCGCCGTAGAACAGCGGGCGTCCCATGTGTTCGCTCTTTACGCAGCGGGCCATCAGCGGGCTCTGCGTGGCGTGGAAGCCGGAAATGGCTCCGCAGGCGATGGTGATGAAAAGCGCCGGGAAGATGTTGTCGGTCCACCGGTCGGGCTCCGTCGCGGCCCCCATGTTGTAGCAGTGCGTCCACAGTTCGGGCAGCGACGGCCAGTGCAGGAAGAGCCACACCATCAGCGCTCCGGCCATGAACAGCAGCGACATGGCGAACAGCGGATAGACCTTGCCGATGATCTTGTCGATGGGCAACATCGTGGCGATGAAGTAATAGCAGAAGATGATGACGACCCACATCATGGTGTCGCCGCCGATGGAATGGAGGATCTCGGCGGGGCTATAGACGAACACTGCGCCCACCATGATGAGCAGCAGCACGGTGAACACCAGCATCACGTTCTTCGTGGTCTTGCCTAAATAGTGGCCGATCATTTCGGGCAGTCCGGCACCGTCGTGGCGCATGGAGAGCATACCCGAGAAATAGTCGTGGACGGCCCCGGCGAAGATGCAGCCGAACACTATCCACAGATAGGCCGCCGGACCGAACTTCGCACCCATGATGGCGCCAAAGATGGGACCCGTTCCCGCGATGTTGAGGAACTGGATCATGAACACCTTCCACCCGGGCAGCACGATATAGTCCAAGCCGTCGGCCTTGCTGACGGCGGGCGTCACGCGGTCGTCGGGACCGAATACACGCTCCACGAACCGACCATAGAAAAAGTAACCAATTATAAGAGCAATAATGCTCAAAGTGAATGAGATCATTTCTTCTGAATACTGAAACTGTTATTATGCTTGTTGTCAGAAACCGCCGATATACTGCATGATGAGGTCGGCCATTTCTTCTTCTGTCTTGTCGTCGGCAGAGATGACGAGCTGGTAGTTGCGGGTGTCGTAGCGCGACGTGCCGGTATACTTCTTCACATAGTTCTCGCGCATCTTGTCCACCTGGTCGATGATCTTGCGGGCCTCCTCAGGCGTGATGCCTTGCTTGTGGGCCACGCGCTCCACACGGTGCTCCATCGAGGCCTGGATGAGGATGCTCAGGTGGTTGGGATGCAGACGGAACACGTGGAAGCCGCTGCGTCCTGCCACCACGCACGACTGCTCGACGGCGAGGTCCTGTAGGATGAGCGTCTCGGTCTTGAACATCTCGTCGGTGGTCAGCAGGTCGGGGGCATCGCCCTTCTGCGGCATATAGTATTCCATGTTTATGCCTGAGCTTATCTTCAGAATGTTTCCCACTTCGGCCCACCAGCTGTGCTTGCGACCCTTCAGCCTCTCTATTTCCTCGGTTGTGAGGTGATACTTCTCCTGCAGGGCCTTGATGACGGCCTTGTCAAAGAATGGTACTCCCAACTTCTCGGCCAGCAGTCGACCCACAGTACGGCCGCCGCTGCCCAGTTCACGATTGATCGTGATTACAAATCGTTCTTTCTTATTCATAATGTCAATATATATAAAGTCAGTTTTGTCAGTCTGCCATCATTCCACTTTCGTCATCTGGAACGTGGCGGTGTAGGTCGAGCCATCCTCGCGCTGGCGCAGGGCGGTCCACTTCATCACACCGTCTTTTATGCTCTCTACCTCCCACCACTCGCGCAGTTCATCACTGTCGTCAGTCATCTTCCAACGGCAACACAGCAGCGTGCCGTCGACGAAGTAGGCCGACATAGGCTGGCTGGAAGGAGTCCACTGGCCGTCCACGAGACTATAGTAGACGTAGGTGCCGTCGGCCTTGTACTCCCAGCGGTGAGGTTCTCCATCGTCATACTCCGACTGGTCGCTGGTGACGCGGCCTTCCCAAGTGCCGAGGACAGCATCGTGATAGTCGGCCGTCAGGCGCACATAGTGCATCTCTACTGGTCCGACCTCCTGTACCACATTGCCATTGACGACGAACTGAACATACGTCTTGGTCATCATCTCTGTATCGTTGATGGCCGTCACGGTGTGGTTGATGTGTATCTGGGTGAACTCATTCTCCCGGACGGTCCAAGAGATGGTGTTGTCCTTCAGCGTATATTCGAAGGGTGCATGGTCGTGCCATGCGAGGTCGCCGTAGGATGTGCTGAAGTCGCCCTTAAAGTCCGCCGTGAGGGTGAACACGCCCTTGCTGTTGGTCGGTACGGACATGCCATCCTCCTCCATATTGATCCACTTGCCCACGATTTTCCCTGCCAGGCCCTCGATGGCGGGATAAGCCTCCTTGCCGTAGAAGTCGAGGAAGGGCTTCACGCGGTCGTCGCCGAGGTTGCCCCAGGTGATGAAGAATGCGGGCACCGTCTCACCCTGCTGGGCCCCGGCCATGATAGCGTCCACGGCCTTGCGGGTCATACCGAAGGTGTTCTGCGCCATGATGCCCTTGAAGTGGGCGTTGCCGGCAATCAGTTCGTCGAGGAACTCCTCGTATGCGTCGAAGGCATACACGTTCTTGCCTTTCGCCTTGAGCATGCTGAGGGCTTCAGCGCAGGTGTTGCCGTTGAGGAACACAAAGTCGTCGTACTCGTCGATGACAGCCTCAACATCACTGTTGGCATTTTCGTCGACGGGATAGACGGTGGCACCCGGCTTCACTGCCTTGAAAGCCTCAGCCCGCTCCGTAGCCGCTCCGTTCTGCATGGCGAATACGGCCACACGGTCGGCCTTCACCTCTGCGGCCAGTGCGCCTCCGGCAGCCGCATTGTCAGTTCCGAAATAAGGACTGCCGGCCAGCGGGCTTCCGGCCTTTAGAGGTGTGTCGAGAATTACCACGGGTATGCCGCGCTGCCGGGCATAGGCAGCCACCTCGGCATCGGCACTCTCGCCGTTGAGTCCGTAGGCGGGTGCATAGATGATGCCTTTCAGCCGCTTGCCAGTGAGTTGTTTCAACTGCTCCACGGCGGCCACTTGCTCCTGATAGGCATTCTCGGTCTCCGTGGTGTAGTAGAGGCCCTCCACGTCGGCCTCCTCGCAGGCAGTGCGGAAGGCACTCTCCACCTGCTGCCAGTATTCCACCTGGCCCAGCTTGCCAATCATGACGATACCCGAGGCACCGGTCTCTGCGTCAACAGGGTTGTCGTTGCTGCTTGTACACGACGTAAATACACTTGCGCCGCAGATACAGAGGGTGGCGGCGAGCACCCAATTCATCATCTTTCTCATGAATGTTTTTGTTTAAATGCTTATACTTACTTATTGTCTTTGCGGGGAACGCTGCCCAGGGGGAACGAGTCGAAGTCGTGACGTCCACGGTCTGTGTAGGCCGTGCCGGGGAAGAGGGCGGCGAGTTCCTCGTAGATGACGGTGGCCAGGCGGTCGCTCTCAAACGACTGCACGATTCTCATGCGGAGGATGCCCTTGTACTCGCAGGCCGCAATCCACAGCGGATAGGAATAGGAGCCGGCACTGAAGCCCACGGCCTGCACCTGCGAAGCGATGGCATCGCCACCCTGATGGTCGGAGAAGTCGAGGTGCCCTGCGTAGGATATGCCGTAGGTGCAGAAGGCTGAGTCTTTCTGCCTGCCGCTCTTGACAACCATAGGCGACACCTTTGTCACGGGCATCGGCGCGGCGAATATTTGGTCGAAGTTTGCCCGCTGCTGGGCCACCGTCGAGTAGAGGTTCTCCGGACGGGTCTGCACCATCATCTCCTCGCGCAGCCGTCTGGCTCTCTCGCCTACCGACAGGCGGTCGGTCTCAGCCGTATAGGGGAGCGAGAAGGGAATGGCCCCATTGCCGCCGGTCTCGAAGTGGAACACCGGGCGCAGGTCTTTGGGCGTATAGCACACTATCTCCTTCTGCCCCACGTCGTAACGCTGGCGGATGGCCCGCCCTATGACGGCGTTCAAGGCCGGTACCACCGAACTGCCGTTCTCACGGGCGAAGGCAAGCAGCGGTGCCAGCGGCACGTCGATGTCGATGATGTGCTGCCGCGTGCTCCTCGTGCTGAACAGCCTTTCGGGCAGATGGAAGATGTCGTGCTCCTGGGGGACGAACTTACCCTCAGGCGCTCCCGGTGCGCCTCCCCCGAGGATGTGCTCGTGGCAGGGGAAGGTGTCCATGCTGTCGGCAGCAGGCGGGTTTTCATCATCCGTGTGGCAATAGAACCTCAGCACGGTATGGAGGAAGGCACTCATAGACCGCATGTCGCCAAGTCCGTGGAACACATGGAGCGTGAAGCGACGCTCGCCGTAACTGACATAGAGCATCAGGCCCCCGGTCTCCTTGGTGCCAACGTTCCGCGGCAGTCCGTCGGCTTCACTTACCACCATGACCTGCTCCGCCTCGGAGTCCTCCACGAGGAATCGCCGCCCCACGATGACGGGGCGTGCCCTGAAATTACGGTGTACCCTCAGGGCGCTCACCACCGCCGCACGCAGTTCATCGGGCCGCACGCTCTGCGTCAGCTCGCATTCGGCCTCTGCCACCGTGGCCCGCTTGCCAGAGCGGCCCCAGTAGAATGTCTCATCAAAAAAATACAGTTCTTTCATATCTTCTCTTATATTATCTAATGTTTGCTATCATATCTTGTCTGCCCTCCATCGCTATACTGCCACAAAACGGATTCCGCCGGGGCTGCGCCGCGGCAGTTTCGGCGGATAAAGTCTCTCTCGGTGGGGGTGGGGGCTATGACCCTCGCGGGTGGAGGGCGAGAGCTGCATGGCCGCGAGTATCAGGATAATCTTCTTCATTATACGGAGGTGATGACCAAGAAAATCGACCATTCTTTTCACTGTGTTGGCATTATTTAACTCTCTGCTGAACAAAGACGATATATTTGGGTGCAAAGGTACACAATCTATTTGTGAATGACGAATGTTTTGCGCAAAAAAGTAAGGGGAAGGCCTGAAACGGCTATCTTTCAGGGATTTGTCTGGCGGCGGCAAGGGCATGGGATTCGGACTGTACACCACCTCCAGGCTCGTAGACCGCATCGGCAAGAAGTTTATACTGCATTCGGGCGTTCCCTCGATGTCTTCGTCAACAAGCTCCGTAAACTCCTCTCCGACGAACCCCGCATCACCCTCAAAACCGTCCGCGGCGTCGGCCTACAATTATTAGTAGAATAACGACCACTAATTACACTAATTAAACTAATTATTCATGCACAATTCATGCGCAGCAAAATTAGTGAAATTCGTGTAATTAGTGGTTTGTTATTTGCTCATGTTCAGTCGCAGTCCTATCTGTAGATTGAAGTTCGTGGGGCGGTGCTTGAAGAAGTTCCGAATGTGGCTGCCGTTGTCGAAGTAGTACTTGATGCCCGGTTCGGCATAGATGCCTAATTGCGGGATGAAGTTATACTGCACACCTACGGCCGCATTCACCGACCACTGCAGATTGTCCTTCTCCAGCGTCGTCTCAGCGCCCTCCGTCGTCACCTGCGCCTTCACGTTGAAGTCCGCCTGTCCCCCAGCCGCCGCATAGACATTCAGCCCGCGCCATTGCCACACGTTATACTGCACCGTCAGCGGGATGCCCACATAGTGGAGCGTCTGCTGGCGTTCGTAGATGAGGCTGTTCGCGATGCTGGTGAAGTCAGACCGCAGACGGGTATAGACGACGCCCGACGATACGGATAATCCCGATGAAATGGGGATATTTACGCTCAGACCGAACGAGATAGGCTGGTAAAATGTCTGCCGCTCCTCGTGGTTTGCCAAGTAGACGGGGCTGTTGCCGGCCCGTGTGGCGATGATGCCGGGATTCGTATAGTAATCGTAATTCGACAGCAGCTCCTTGCTCATCAGCACCCCGTTACGGTACGACTGGTTGCCGAAGCCGTTAGAGGCATAGAGGTTGATGGCTGCGCGACGTCCGCGATGCTTCTTGTATGCAGCGATCTTCTGATCCAATTCTCGGATCACCTCCTCCGGGCGCTTCTCTGCCTCACGGACCTCCTCAGACTCATGGACCTTCTCGGGCTCACTGGGCACTTCTGCCGACTCTTTCTCAGCCTTTTCGTCCGATGAAATGGGCTTATTCTGTGCGCAGCTTTCCCCTCCTGAGTAGGAGGGGTGCCCGTAGGGTGGGGTGGTCTGATCCGCCTCAAATTCCGCCTCACGTTCTGTCTCTTTCTCCGCTACACCATGCGCCTGCTCAGACCCCCTCTGGCTCCCCCTACTCAGGGGGAGAACTGCGGCAGTCTGATCCGCCTCAAGTCTATTCTTCTTCTTGCGTCCCTCCGGTAGCAAGCTTCCTTCGGCCGAGCGCCACATTCCACCTTCTTGCGTCCCTTCGGTAGCAAGCGACCGGGGGTCGAGCGCCACATTCCACAAAACCAATCCTCCCACAAACACCGCCGCTACCGCAGCCCATCTCGCCCACAAAGCCACGATCTTCGCCTTTTTCTTCTCATTCTTCTTAGGAGTCGTCTGACTTACCATTTCCTTCGGCAGCCTCGCCTCGATCTTCTCCCACAAATCATCAGGCACAGGCGCTTCATATCCTGCAAGATGGTCGCGTAGCCGCTCAGCCCAGTCCTTTTCCGGACTGTGCTTACCTGTCTGTTGCCTTTCCTGTTTCATATCCTTTGTGAGTTTAAATATTCCTTCATCATCATAGCGAGTAGCCGTTTGGCCCGAGAGAATTGCGACATCGATGTCTTTTCGTGGATACCCAGTTGGCGGGCGATCTCTTTGTGCGACATCTGTCCGAAGGCGTGCAGGTTGACGATGATCCTGCTCGTTCTGGGCAGCCGGTCGATCATCCCGCTCAGTATGTCTGGAGGCACCTCCTCAAGGGGCGTTTCGTCCTCCTCTTCTACGGTTTCATCGGGCAATTGGTCCGCGAACTGCAGTCTGTCGTGCTCCCTCATCCAGTCCAGCGCGCGGTTGGTGGTGATCTTCGCCACCCAGTTCCTCAGTGAGCCCTCGCCGCGATATTCGAAGGAGCCGACGGTGGTGAGGATGCTGACGAAGGTGTCCTGCACGATGTCGAGCGCGTCTTCCCGCTCCGTCACGATCCGCAGGCTCACACCCATCGCATATCTGGAGTACTGCTCATAAAGGCGCCGCAACGCCTCCCTGTCTCCAGCCTGTATCGCCTCTACCAACTGTCGTTCTGTCTCCTGCACGACCCCTTATAGCTTCTTTGTTGCCTTAAATACGAACAAGTACGCCGACTTGCCAGGTGCCTTTTCATCGAGGAACACGATGCTAATAGGCGTTCCTGTTTTCCTGTTGGTGATTTTGGCCTCATCAATAGGGATTGCTACCGTCCACAGGCCTGTGTTGACGTCATATACAGCAGTAGGCTTCTCTTTTATGCCAAGCAGCACGATATGATACTCCACACCTTCGACCTTGATATCAAACGCGATATCACGCATGGTGGTATAGGCGTTTTCGCCCTCAGCGTTTTCTCCCCCAGTGTTGTTTAGTTCACTATAGGTGGCATCATCTGAATAGCCCTGCAGCGAAAAGATCATCACCTGTTTGGTGTTAAAGTATTCAATGTTGACTGAACTCTTAAAGATGGGCTCATCAGGATACTCTATCCTCTTCTTTTCAGAGTCAAGCATAAATCTTGGGAAGAGATAGTCGGCAGGCACGTCAAAGTAGATCAAGTCTCCCCTCACTTGTATCTGTCCCTTGCAGGTCATTTCATACTTGCTCAGTTTCCACTCGCCCTCGAACGTGCCCTCGTATGCATACACGGCAGGCGTTTCTTCCATTACTTTGGGTATATATGCAATATCATCATCAATGTTTTTTGAGCAAGACGTGAGCATAGCCAAGCCTAGGCATAACGGTATTATTCCTAATCGTCTCATAACTGTTGATATAAATGATCTTTATTTTTTTGACCTCTCTGCATAGAACGCAAATGGCATGGTGTCTTCTTTATTCTGTCTACGAGGCCAATCGTAAGTGACTTTCATATCCCAATGTTGGCCAGTCTGCTGGTTGATGAATCTGTAGGTGTTAAACCAGTATTGGAATCTCCACAAACCAGTGCTCATATCAAACTCAGCGGTACTTTCGTGTTCCTTGGTGACCAAATCAAGGCGGTAGGGCACGCCGTCTGCCTCTATTGATAACAAGATGGTGTTGGGCTCATCAGGGGTGATGCCGCTCCCGATGTTCCTGATGCTCGAAATAGAAGCGCCATAAAGTGGGTCATGATAGGAATCCAGTTGATACTTGATTTCCAAACCAGTTTTCGGATACTTATAGGATGAAGCGAAGAAGAGATTTCCGATGGAATCGGCCAACATTGCCTTTGTTTCCGGATGATCGAGGCAAACATTTTGTATATCCGAAGCGATATTTTGAAAGAAGTTTTCTGTAGGCAGTTCATCAACGATGATGTATTCGTTGTTTACCACGATAGTCCCAACTGTAGGCTCTGCCACAAGGTCCCATGTAACCTCGAACTCGCCTGTCAGTTCACGGCTCGTCATAGGGATAAGGGGTTCCTGGTTATTCACAATGACTTCCTCGTCCTTCGAGCAAGAAGTGGCCAATGCCAAACTCAAAACTGCTAATATAAATCCAAACTGTTTCATACCTTATTATATTTATTGTCCTGATTCCGTTTCTTTATTGATGTTTGTTGACGCTTAAGGGATGCTTCCATTCCGTTGCATCAAATGTCAGCCAAAAGACTTCTTCTTGATCCTGTCTATAGTACCCTCTTGGCCATTCGCTATAATATAAGCTAAGAATCAACTGATGACCAGTTTCATAATTGTAGATCCTGAACTTGTTAAACTCAAATTGAAATGCCCACATACCGGTTTTCATGTTATATTCAGCCAGGACTGATCTGAAATCACAGGTTATCTCAATGCGGTAGCATACACCATCAGCCTCTACGCAAAACGCAATGTGAACAGGGTCTTTCAGGAAGGTGTATGACGTAGCTACCTGATAACGAGGTTCGTTGTTAAAATAAGTGATCCGTTCCCACTTGTTCTGCATTTCTATGAATTTGGTATAAAAGGATTCTCCGAGGAAAAAGTCATATTCATAGTTGATTGTCAAGTCTGCTTTTAGGAATTTGTAGGATGAAGCAAAGAATAAGTTACCGATGGTATCGGTTAGTTGGGCCTTTAATTCTGGAGTATTCATTACTGCAAACTCTATTTCGTCTCTCAAATATTTGAAGATGGTTTCTGTAGGTAGTTCGTCAATAATGATTTTTTTATCGTTTACGGTAATATTTCCCCTTGTCTGAGATTCCATAAAACTCCACTTTCCCTCAAATACGCCCGTCAGATTCTGAATCGTGCTTGGGTTAATGGGTTCATCCACAGGCGTTTCCACGATTTCCTCGTCCTTCGAGCAAGAAGTGACCAGTGCCAAACTCAAAACTGCTAATAAAAATCCAAACTGTTTCATATAATAATTCTCTAATAATTCTTGATAATCAATGACTGATGCCATAGACCATTTCCTCGTACTTCTGGCGATAAGCCTCGTCCGTAGGCGCTATGACAACACTGTCGCCCTCCAGTTCCTGACGGCTGATCACCTCCTTCAGACGGATACGATAGCGGTGGCTGCCGAATACGGGACGCTCAGACGGCGTGATGGTCAACCTCATTCTGGTGACGTGACCGCTCAACCCCATCAGCCATTCGTATGCATTGTATGAATCCGCCTCAGCCCCGTAGATCTCGTTCAGACACATGTCGAACGTTTCGCTGCCGTCTGTGGCTTGTCCGCTGAGATAGTGGAAACATTCCGACGACGTCTGGTCAGGCCGCGTCATCATCACCACCCTCACGTCCATCGTCACCTCCCGCAGTCCCTCCGTGCGGATGCCTACATACGTCTTGCTCAGCACATCTCTTAATTTAAAGGTGTACTTGCCGCAGTCCATAATCCTCGGATCAATTGTCGTAGCCTCCACAGAGAGCTGGTAGCGGTAACCCTCCTCGAACTTAAAGCCCTGAATCTCGCTGAGGAAGAATCTTTCGATTGTCTCCCCGTTGTTGTCGACGGCTTCCATCTGCGGCCAGATTCCCGTGTAGACTCCCCAGTCGGAGCCGCCGATCACGTACTCCGGTTCGATGGTCAACGTCCACACCTCTGTCTTTGGGAAAAAATGGCCGTCCTCATCGATGTATCCGCCGTCCACCTCCGTTCCGTCCGTCGAGCAGGCTGCCATAATGGAGGCCGTTACAATTGTCATTATCGTTCTTTTCATCAGTTTCATGACAGTTTCGTTTTAATTGTTCGTCTATAGTTATAACTGCAAAAGTGCAAAAGGTTGCATGTTTTCGGCAAAGATTTAGGATATTTTAACGTGCGAATCACCTCGCCTGTGGCATCCTAAGTCACTTCACGTCGTTGTACAATTGCTTAAATGGCCATAATTCAATCTGCTATTTCAAAGAGTTTGTAAACAAAATTGCCAATTCTTTCATTACCGCCTTGTTCCGCTTTCTGAAGGAACTGTTAAGGAAAACAATTGCAAGTATTAGTGCTTGCAATTGCCAGATTTAATCCTCGCAATTTTTACTTTTAATGACCGTCTGTCCGCTTCTTTAATTTGGCGCTACAAATGTAACAATTTTTATCTCAGTTCATGGATGCCGACGAAAAATTGTTTTTTGAAACATTGCGGTCATTTGGTCAAGGTCATTTGGTCATTTTCGATTTCGGGAACGCGGTCATTGCTCACTATATATAAATAGAATATTTATATTATAGTGGCGGATTTTGACAATCCGTTTTCGATTTTGACAAATGACCAAATGACCAAATGACCGCGCAAGGTTTCTCAGGGAAAGACAATCCCCGCCATCGTAGCGGGGATTTGTTGTTCAGGCATCTTTCTCTTTATATATGATCTTGTTGGCACCGCTGGTGATCTTGAGGGCTTCGGGGTGCTCCTTGATGAAGGAGTCGATGTGGCGGACGCGCTTCTGCTCGAAGATCTCCTCGATGGCGATGAGGATGCCGGTCTCCTCGACGTCGCCGAAGCCGTAGTTGATGGCGGTGCCGAAGA
>JAEEPF010000258.1 GCA_016284635.1 Prevotella sp. | reverse complement strand
AAGGGCTCTTGTTGGGTCTCAGCGGCAAAGGTACAGCTAATTTTCGAGACAGCAAAATTTTTCTTGAAAAAAGTTTGGTGGATTCGAGAAAATTGCTTATCTTTGCACCCGGAACGCTGAAACGTAACGGGCAACGCTGAGGAGCGACCCGCGAGGGATAGGCCGACCAACCTCAAGCATGACGGATGACAGGATCTGGACGGTTAGAAGCCCCACCTGGCATCCGTTCTTCTTTGTGGGTAATTACCTACACTGATATGCTTAGGTTGAGGAATGCCTATAAACCTTACACAAGCGCATGATTAGGTTTTCTTGGAATAAAGAACCTAAGCATGAGATTGGGCTAACGCGCGGTCAAGAGTAATTACCCGATATCATCAGAGAGGGGATGAGCCTTCATGATGGAAAGCACCCATCCTTCATCTTCCTGCTTGATCTGGAAGACTCCCTGGCGCACCTCGGCCAGTTTGTCGATGACGGGTTCGTAGGCCTTCAGCTTCTCCTTCAGACGGTCATTCTCACGTGTAATTACCTCCCATTCCTCAGAGTTGTTTGTGAACAGCTCAGACTGGAGGTTATCGACACCCCCATCGACGAGCTTGGTAAGATACTCGATAGCCCAAAGGGTCATCTTGGAGCGGTTGCCCCTGATGGCTGCAGGCATCCGGTTCCTGAGCCTGGTGCCGGACAGCAGCGCATCGATGCGGTCAAGATCTGCACCATCCTTGAATGTGATTGTCTTTGCCATGTAATTACCTCCTATCATTCTGGATCATCAGTCTCTGGTGTTCCCTCGGGCATGGTTCCGCCAGGGAACGGCACTTCATCCACGGCAATGCCGGCTTCATCAAACATGTCGAGCTGCTTGGGTAAATACCCCTGCTGCTGCATGAGCTGGATAGTACCTTTCAGCGTCTTCTGGCTGGTCTTGTAGTCCGGCATGTTGCTGTTGATCCAGTTGGTGATGAAGGTCACCCGGTTACCGTTGAAGACATACATAGGATTGATGTAATATTCGTATTCAGTGCGTCCACGGGCAATTACCTGGCGGTCACACAAGACACCAAGGGCACGGTATATGGTGGCCTTGTGGAGTTGGGTGTCCTCAATGATGTCTTCGATGTAGAGGTTGAACATATCTCTATCAGGACGCAGCTGATTGATGATGTGTTTAAACACCTTCATGACGGATGGTTTGAGGTCTGCAAAGGCCTGAAACCCAAGTTGGTACACCTTGGCGAATGTTTCCGTGTCAACTGTCTTTGTCCGCATGAAGACAGTCTGACCTAACAGTCGGCCATTACCGTCAACAGCCTGAAGAACTGACCGTTCATCATCATTCTTCCCGACCACTTGACGGGTTGAAAGGTAATTACCCATCTGGACGATAGTCTGCTTTGCAAATGGGTTCTCCCTATGCATCTGGAAGTCCGCTAATGTCTTTTCTTTTGCCATAGTCGCATTTTTGATATCTTTTATGATACTACAATTCACATGCAAAGATACTATAATTCGCAAAAATACCAATAAAAAAGCGACTAAATTAAGAAATATTAAGATTTAAAGTGCAAAACGTGCGACGGTCAGTCGCATAGTGTGCGACACACCCCCCTTGATTATCAGGCAGTTAGCTCATTTGCTTTCTTAGACGTTCTTGACATAACGTCTTGGGTTAGTTACTTTAAGCGCGGAGGTGAAGGGTTTCCGGAAGTGTAATTACCTTAATAATCTATACCATTGGAAACACCCGCCGGAGGCATCAAAACTTGATGTAATATCAAGTCAACTTGACATTACATCAAGTCGTTGTAATTACCTGTGGAGCTGCTGTGTTGGTTCCTGGTCACGCTTCAGACGTTGGTTCTCCTGCTTCAGTTCCTGGTTCTCCCGATAGTAGTCGCGTTCACGGCTGCGCATGGCCTTGATATCCTCTACCAGTTCCTCGATGCCGCATTTCTGGTTGGGTCTGGCCTGATACAGCCCTGCAGCCCTGGCAATCCTCACACGAGTGGCCGCAGAGGCTTTCTCGGCTTCCTGAGAGGCTTTCTGCTGCTCGGCCTTGACTGCTGCCCGGAGCTGCTTATTCTTTTCCTTCAGGTCGGCCACCTCCTTGGCAAGCTGCTCCTTCTCGTTCCTCTCCTGAGTAATTACCTTGTCCTTGCCGGACATGTTCAGGATACCCAGAAGGCGCTGCTTCACGGCCTTGGTTACGTCCATGGAGGATATCTCCTGGCGAAGTTCCTCCAGCTGCTTCTGCATGGCCTGGACTTTGAACTGGAGGGCGGTGAGGTGTTTCCGGTCGGAAGACACACCACGCTCCATGCCCAGAACCTCGGCAGTGACTGTCTGAAGCTCGGACATCTGCTGCCTGGTTAACTTCAGGGACTTCCCGGTCGCATGGTTGGTGAAGTCCGCTGTTACATGGGCATGGTAATTACCGACCCACTTGCCTTTCTTGTTGAAGTGTCCCTCATCCTTGTGAACGTCGATCTGGAACACATCGATGCCGAACCGCTCCTTGTAAGCTGCTCGGAGTCGGTGCAGATCCTCCATGGTGGTCTCACGCTTCAGCAGCACGACCGCCTCACGGATGGGGGTAGCCTTCGACTGGAGAGACCGGCCGGTCTTCTCCTTCACCAGTTGCTTGATCTGCTCCAGGCGATCAGCAACACTCTGAGCCGACCAGGACATGTTGTTCTTGGTCAGCTCCTCACGAATATAATCGAGCTTCTTCAGGCGTCGATTATGTTCTTCAGAACCCGGCTTGACGGGTTGGAAACGAGCGCACGATTTAGCCATAATTGTAGCGAGTTTAAAGGGGTTTCAAGGGCCCTCCCTTGACCCTCGGAGAGCACACCTAACTACGCACGTAGTTGTAGTGTGCTACAACAAGGGCTCTTGTTGGGTCTCAGCGGCAAAGGTACAGCTAATTTTCGAGACAGCAAAATTTTTCTTGAAAAAAGTTTGGTGGATTCGAGAAAATTGCTTATCTTTGCACCCGGAACGCTGAAACGTAA
>JAEEPF010000081.1 GCA_016284635.1 Prevotella sp. | reverse complement strand
GCTATTCGCTGCAGATGGCGGGTAACCAAAAGGGTTTCGTGTGGGACGCCCGCTACAGCGACAAGATGGCTCACGCTTATAAGAATAAGTACGATGACTATGTGCCTGGCTCGCAGTTCCGTGAACGTGCCGGGCGCCTGATGTTGGGTGTCAATAAGGCGTGGGGACACTCACGACTCGTGTGGACGGCCTATCACCTGACGCCGAGTATCGTGGAGGGTGAGCGTAATCCAGAGACAGGAGAACTGGAACATGAAGAAGGTTGGACGGGATGTCAATACGCTAAGTCGCTGCCTTTCCAGCAGGTGAAGCACTATAAAGCCGTGTGGGATAACTCGCTGAGTCTCTCATCAGGCTATCTGAAAGCCATCATCGGCTATCAGCAGAACCGCCGTCAGGAGTTCGAGGAGAGCGAGGATGAATACGAATTATACTTCAAACTGCACACGCTGACCTACGATCTGCGTTACATCACCAACGAGTGGAACGGTTGGAAACTCTCAACGGGCATCGGCGGTATGTATCAGAAATCAGTCAATGAGGGCGAGGAATACCTGATTCCAGACTACCGACTCTTTGATTTCGGCCTCTATGCCACAGCCACGAAAGCCTTTGGCGACCGTTGGACACTCAGCGGAGGTCTGCGTTATGACCACAGAAGGCTGCATGGGGATATGATGCCCCCTAAGTTAGGGGGCGACAGGGGTCTGAACAATGGCGCGACTTCAGACCCCCTACCCCCTAACTTAGGGGGTTCGTTTACCCGTCATTTCAATGGAGTGACGGGCAGCATTGGCGCCGTTTGCAATATCAACGATCACTTCAATCTGCGCCTTAACCTCGCCCGTGGTTTCCGAACCCCCAATATGAGTGAGTTGGCATCGAATGGCGTGCATGAGGGCTCTCTCCGCTATGAGTTAGGCAACCAGCAGCTTAAGGCGGAATACAGTCTGCAGGCCGACCTCGGACTCGACTTTACCTCACGTTATGTCTCTGCACAATTGGCACTCTTTGCCAACCGCATCGACAATTATATTTTTATAAGAGGTGAGGGGCAAGAGGTAAGAGGTGAGAGAATAGACTATCCTGTCTATGTCTATACGCAGGACGATGCCCGACTGCTGGGCTTCGAGGCCGGTGTGGACTTCCATCCTGTCCATTCCGTTCATTTCTCCAACTCCTTCTCGTATGTAGATGCCCAGCTGTTGCACGCTGATGCTGATACGAAATACCTCCCCTTTACGCCTGCACCCAAATGGTCTTCTGAGTTGAAGTGGGAACTCTTTCACCATTCGCATACCACCGTCAATCACCATCATACGACGGATGCCGCCCACCGCTCTCCCCTTAACAACCTCTACATCGCCGTCGGTCTTGACTGCTATCTGAAGCAGACGCACATTTACTGTGCTGACGACACAGAAACCGAGACGCCCGGCTATGCCCTGCTCTCACTCTCGGCAGGAACGGATATCCAGGTGAAGGGCAAGAAAATCGCAGAATTCTACATCACCGCCGACAACTTGTTGAATAAGGCCTACCAGAACCACCTGAGCCGATTGAAATATACCGATGTGAACGTCGTCACAGGCTGTCGTGGTGTCTATAACATGGGGCGCAACATCACGTTCAAGGTTGTGATAGGAATCAACTAATTGTTAATATTGGTTGCGAATTTGGTTTTTTACTCGCTTATTCGTATCTTTGCAGTTGATATGGGAAAGATCATAGTAGCAGGGATAGGACCTGGCAGTAAAGAGGACATCACGCCTGCCGTATTGGAAGCAGTGCGGGAGGCGGATGCGATAGTTGGATATAAGTATTATTTCCAATTTATCGAGGCTTATGTGAAGGAAGGTTGTGAGTGCATCGACACAGGTATGAAGAAAGAACGTGAGCGGGCTGAACAGGCGTTCTTGTTGGCAGAACAGGGGAAGACCGTTGTAGTGATTTCCTCTGGCGATGCTGGGCTATACGGTATGGCGCCGCTTATCTACGAAATGCGGGAAGAGCGACGAATTACAAATTCGTCGCAACATTCTGTAGGTGTTTCGTCGCAACCACTCATAGAAGTGGAGGTATTGCCAGGCATCTCGGCTTTCCAAAAGGCTGCCTCATTGCTGGGAGCTCCCATCGGCCATGATATGTGCATCATCTCCTTGTCAGACCTGATGACTCCCTGGGAGGTGATCGAACGCCGCATCAAGGCAGCTGCCGTGGGAGATTTCGTCACAGCCGTCTATAACCCTAAGTCACATGGCCGTTATTGGCAACTCTATCGCTTGCAGGAATTGTTCTTGAAGTATCGCTCTGAAGATACCCCCGTAGGCTATGTCCGTCAGGCAGGACGTGAGGAGCAGGAGGTGAAGGTCACAACCCTTGCCGATTTCGACCCAGAGGATGTGGATATGTTTACGGTCATCCTCATTGGTAATTCTCAGTCGTATATAAGTCTCACCCCCGACCCCTCTCCGAAGGGCGAGGGGCGTAAGATGTTCATCACCCCACGCGGATACTACAGAAGTGAAAAGTGTGAAGTGAAAAGTGAAAAGTTAGGGGCATCTATCATGATAGAGTCGTTCCGTACCATCGCGGGAGAACTTCATAAGAAAGATTACCCTCTCGACCATAAATGGGCTTTGCTGCATGCAATCCACACCACTGCCGACTTCGATATGGAGAACATTCTCTATACTGATCCGAAGGCTGTGGAGGCACTATATAATAAGGTAAAGGACGGCACGCTGAAAACCATCGTGACAGATGTGACGATGGTGACGAGTGGCATCCGCAAGGGAGCCTTGCAGCGTCTGGGCATCGAGGCGAAGTGTTATCTTTCTGACCCTCGTGTGGCAGAACTCACCAAACTCCCCTCCTTTGGGGAGGGGCTGGGGGAGGGCCTTACCCGTACTCAGGCTGGCATCCGTCTCGCTGTCGAGGAGCATCCTGATGCCCTCTTTGCCTTTGGCAACGCCCCCACGGCGCTGATGGAACTTTGCGAACTGATCCGTAAGGGCAAGGCTCATCCTGCTGGTATCATCGCTGCACCTGTGGGCTTTGTGCATGTCAGGGAATCGAAGCATATGGTGAAGCCCTTCAAAGACATCCCTAAGATTATTGTTGAGGGAAGGAAGGGAGGCTCAAACCTGGCGGCCACTCTCTGCAATGCCATTCTCACCTTCGATGATGCAGAGCAACTCAAACCAGGTCGTGACTTATAGACAGAAGGACAGGTTTTTAGACAGAAGAACATAAGGACATATTTTTATGCGGTTTATTGTCATAGGAATAACGGACAACCCAAAGCCTTGGTTTCCGCCTGAGGTGTTGGAGGTCATCAAGAACGGAAAGGTGTTCTCTGGTGGCAAGCGGCATCATGAGATTGTAGCGCCGTTGTTGCCTGCCGATGCCCAATGGATTGATATCACCATTCCCCTCGATGCTGTCTTCGAGCAATTTAAAATCGTAAATTGTAAATCAGTAAATCGTAAATCCATCATCGTCTTCGCCAGTGGCGATCCGCTGTTCTTCGGCTTTGCCAATACCATCAAGCGAAAGCTGCCAGAGGCTGAGATCGTGGTCTATCCCACGTTCAACTCCTTGCAGATGCTGGCTCATCGTCTCGTGATGCCCTATCACGATATGCGCATTGTCTCACTGACGGGCCGTCCTTGGCATGAGTTTGACAAAGCACTCATCGAGGGGGCCGAAAAGATCGGCATCCTGACAGACCGCGAACATACGCCCTCTGCCATCGCCCAGCGGATGCTCGACTATGGCTATACCTATTATAATATGTCCGTTGGTGAGCATTTGGGTAATCCGACACTCGAAAAGGTCAGTACTCTCACCCTCGAAGAAGCGGCACATCGTGACTTCTCCATACCCAACTGTATCATTTTGGCACGGATTACACGGATTAACACGGATTTAAATTCAAAGACAGAGAATAAAAGCAGTGTAAATCCGTGTAATCCGTGCCTAAGAAAAAGATTCGGCATTCCTGACGCCGCGTTCGTGTTACTCGACGGTCGTGAGAAGATGATCACCAAGATGCCCATCCGTCTGCTCACGCTCCAAGCCCTTGAACTTCCTAAGAAACATGTTTTCTGGGATATCGGCTTTTGCACAGGCAGCGTATCCATCGAGGCCCGCCTACAATTCCCTCATCTCACGATCTGCGCCTTCGAGATCCGTCCTGAGTGCGAGGCCATCATCCAGGAGAATGCCCGTCGCTTTGGGAGCCCAGGCATCGACGTCCATATCGGCGATTTCCTTGTAACGGACATCTCCGCACTCCCTCGTCCTGATGCCGTCTTCATCGGAGGTCATGGTGGTCGTCTGAAAGATATCATGGCGAAAGTCCTCTCCGTTCTTTCTCCTGATAGCATCATTGTCTTCAACAGCGTGGTTGCACCAAAGGTCACCACAGACAGCCGTCAGCTTTGGGATGAGGCATGTGCCGAATTGGGACTACAGCAAGATCCGCCAACAAGAATACAACTCAACGATAATCATCCAATAACTATATTGAAATGCAGAAGATAGCGATTATACAGATCAGTGAGGAGGGCAAGAACATCGCCCGTCTCATTCAGAGTCAAGTGTTTGCCCAGAAGAACGAGGCAGAGATCATCAGCCGTGTGAACGTTGGTAAGCGCTGGAAGGATTTCGATGCGTTTGTGTTCGTTGGGGCGATGGGTATCTGTGTGAGGACCATAGCGCCATATATCAAGGATAAGCACGAAGACCCCGCTGTGGTGTGTGTTGACAGTTTGGGTCTGAATGCTATCTCTGTGCTTAGCGGTCATGTAGGAGGAGCGAACGACTTGGCAAGAGATATTGCTGCGATGATCGGTGCCCGTGAAGTCATTACCACCCAAAGCGACAATGCAGGCCTGTGGCAACTGGATATGCTTGAGGCGAGGTTTGATTGGCCCATCGCCAGTTTCGTGGATGAAATGAACCAATGCATCTTTGCCTTCGTCAATCGTGAACCAACGGCCTTGTTGATGGAAGTTCGCGATGAGGGAACAGACTATTTGGAAGCCACGAAGCCTAATCACGTAACTATCATCGACGATATCAACGAGGCTGATCCCAATAAATACAGCCTGCTCATCATGGTGACACCTTTTAGTCGCCATGCGCCAGATGGTATGCTTGAACTCCATTTCGTGCCGATGGTGGGAACGATAGGCTTTGGACTGGCGCACCATCCTGAGGATTACGAGGCTATCTACGACGAGATAGATGAGGCCTTTGCCAATAGAGGCATCCTGCCCTGTTCACATAAGTATTGTACGATTGATGTGAAAGAAGACGAAGAGTTCTGCGCGATGCTTGAAGATGAATACGACGAGGAGGTGGTGTTCTTTACAGCCGAAGAACTCTCACAAGTCGACGTTCCCAATCCGAGTGCAACCGTTGAGAACTATGTGGGTACACCCAGTGTTTGTGAGGCGGCTGCCATCTTAGGTTCCAATCATGGCAAACTGATTATTCCCAAGGTGAAGGGCAAGAACTGGACGGCAGCTTTGGCTATCGACTATAATCATCTGCGTCTGAAGGCAGGTCATATAGAGATTGTGGGCGCAGGGCCTGGCGATCCAGACTTGGTGTCTGTGCGTGGTCGTAAGATGTTGGAGAAGGCAGACCTTATCTTATATGCAGGCTCTTTGGTGCCTAAGGCTTTGACAGAATGTCACAAGCCAGGTGCCGTCGTTCGCTCTTCTGCTGATATGAACCTTGAAGAACAATGCGAACTGATGAAGAAGCACTACGACAAGGGACATTTCATCGTTCGTCTGCATACGGGCGATCCTTGTATCTTTGGTGCTATCCAGGAACAGATGGCATTCTTCGACCAGAACGGTATGGACTATCATATCACCCCAGGCATCAGTTCTTTCCTCGCAGCAGCCGCAGAACTGCAGAGTCAGTTTACGATTCCTGAGCGTTGTCAGACCATCATCCTGACTCGTGGTGAGGGACGGACGCCGATGCCTGAGAAAGAGCAGTTGCATCTATTGGCCAAGAGTCAGAGTACAATGTGCATCTTCCTGTCGGCAGCCATTGTCGACGATGTGCAGCGCGAACTCTTGCAAGAATACCCTGAGGATACGCCCGTTGCCGCCTGTTACCATCTAACGTGGCCAGACCAGAAGATCTATCGTGGCAAGTTGAAAGACCTTGCGAAGATCGTCCACGATAATAAACTCACGCTGACCACGATGCTTGTGGTGGGTGAGGCCATCGACAACCGTCAGGGTCTCTCGGAGCTCTATAACAAGCACTTTACCCATCTGTTCAGACAAGGCGAAGATCCATCATGATACTCGTATTCGGAGGAACGACAGAGGGCCGCAAGGCTGTGGAGGTATTGGAGGAGGCAGGCTCACCTTTCTTCTATAGTACGAAGACAGGTGAACAAGACCTGACGCTGCAGCATGGTACCCGTATCGACGGAGCGATGGATGCTGAGACGATGAGGGTCTTCATTAGCCAGCACGACATCCGTCTCATCGTGGATGCAGCTCATCCGTTTGCTTCAACGCTCCACCAGACGATAGCTGCCGTTTCCGAAGATTGTCAGATTCCCTTCATCCGTTACGAACGGATCTATCCGCCTCGTGACCCAGACATCACGTGGATTGACGACTACTCACAAATCCCTGATGACATCCACTCGCTCTTGGCCACTACAGGCGTTCAGAGCATCAGTCGCCTCAAGTTTCTGGAGGATAGAGGAGTTCGGGTGTATTATCGCATACTGCCTCGTGAGTCGTCTATAGCTTTAGCAAAAGAACAAGGGGCAACGCCAGAGCAACTCTGCTATTACGAGGACAGTAGTGTGATAGATATCGATGCTGAGGCCATCTTGCTCAAAGAGAGTGGTGAGACTGGCGGTTTCAGCGAGAAGGTGGCTGCAGCCCGTGCCAAGGGCATGCGTATCATTGCACTCAAACGTCCGGACTTGACACAGGGGAACTGTGTCAATGGGCCTTATGGCCTGCGGAGGGCTGTGGAGCATCTGCTGCCGGAGTTCTATCCCCTGCATAGTGGACTGACGACGGGAACTTGTGCCACAGCGGCAGCCGTTGCAGCGACTATACGGTTGGCGAAAGGCGAAACTCCCAAAGAGGTGCCTGTTATCCTCCCTAATGGTGAGACGATCCATGTGCCAGTGACCTATGGCGATGATTATGTCTCCTGTTTCAAGGAAGCTGGCGATGATCCTGACATCACCAACGGCATAGAGGTGAGGGCGAAGGTAATTGCATCGGACAAACACGGACAGACACAGAATAATTCTTCCAGAGAAGAAAACGAAGTCCGAGATTGTCCGAGTCAGTCTGTGGCAATATATGGTGGTGAGGGTGTGGGAACCATTACTTTGCCTGGCTTTGACTATCCTCCAGGCTCTCCTGCCATCAACAAGGCCCCTCGCGAGATGATCCGCTACAATCTGGAAAATCTTTGTACCTCTGTGTCTCTGTGTTTAAAAAACATTTCCGTCACTATTTCCGTCCCCAACGGAGCAGAAATCGCCAAGAAAACCTTTAATCCCCGTCTGGGCATTGAGGGCGGCATCTCGATTATTGGCGTTTCTGGCATCGTGAAGCCATTTTCTGAGGAAGCCTTCATCGACAGCATTCGCAAATGTATGACGATAGCCCAGGCCAGCGGTACAGACCGTGTGGTGATCAATAGTGGTGGCAAGAGCGAGCGCTTTGTGAAGGCTCTCTATCCAGATTTGCCTCGTCAGGCGTTTGTGGAATATGGCAACTATATTGGAGAGACATTGAAGATGGCCCACGAACTCCAATTCAAGAATGTCACTCTTGGTGTGATGCTGGGCAAGGCCGTCAAACTGGCAGCAGGCCATCTCGACACCCACAGCCGAAAGACCACGATGGATCTCGACTTCATTCAGCAGATGCTCCAGGAATCAGGAATCTCCATCGACATCAGCGACATCACGTTGGCACGAGAATTATGGACTCGTCTGCAAGTTGGAGGGGATGTTGGAGCGAATTTGAAATTCGCGACTCACGAGATGCGAATTTCAAATTCGCATCAACAGCAGGGGAATGCTGTTGACCGTTTTGCCCATACCGTTATCCGCCATTGTGCTGAACATTGCAACCCTCTTTTACCCAACGGCAAACTCACGATATTACTGATTGATGACAACGGAAAGATTTTCTCGACAACAAATTAAAAATTTATATGCGCTACAAAGACTTATTTATTGACTTCGACGATACGCTCTACGATACTTACGGCAATGCCGTGATTGCCTTGCAGGAGACCTATGACGCATTTCATCTTGATCGTTATTTCGACAGTCCCCAGACGTTCTACGATGCCTATTGGGCTACGAATATCGACCTGTGGTCGCGCTATTCGAAAGGAGAAATAGACCGCCCGTTCCTCATCGTGGAGCGTTTCCGTCGTCCTCTGAGTGTGGGCAAAGGACTTGATGTCACCAAAGAATTGTGTCTGGAGATGAGTGATAAGTTTCTCGATTTCTGTTCATCTAAGTCTGGAGTGGTGGATGGTGCTCATGAGTTGATGGACTATCTGAAACAGAAAGGCTATCGGATGCACATGACGAGCAACGGTTTCCACGAGGTACAATACAAGAAACTCGCTGCCTGCGGACTCCGTGATTACTTCGATACCATCATTCTCAGCGAAGATGCTGGCGTCAACAAACCCTCGCCTCTCTACTTCGACTATGCCCTCAAGACGTCAGGCGCCAGTCGCGAAACGACTTTGATGATTGGCGACAATCTGCAAACGGATATCCTTGGTGCCCTCAACGCTGGCCTCGATGCAATGCTCGTCAATCGTTGGAACATCGACAAAGCAGAAATCCCGGACACCGTTACCTTTGTAATGGACAACCTGCGGGATGTCATGAATATTCTGTGATACGATGATGAAGTTTAACACGAATTCTTGCGTCCCGTTGGTAGCAAGCGGCAAAGCCGAGCGACCATCAATGGCCATGAATGATCATTAATAATTTTTGAATAATTCATGTTCAATTCATGGTAATTCGTGTTTTTATTCTCCTACTTCATCTTTTCGTCTGCGGAAGAGCACCATTGCAATGACGGGAGCACCCACAAGGGCTGTGACGCTGTTGACAGGTAGGGCGCCCTCGAAGCCTGGCATACGGGCGATGAGATTGCAAAGCAGCGCCAAGGCTGCACCGCATAAGGCTGTAGCCGGCATCAGGATGCGATGGTCGGAAGTACGGAAGATGGCACGGGCCAGATGGGGAACCGCCAGACCAATGAACATGATAGGACCGCAATAGGCTGTGACGATGGCCACGAGAACACCGCTGGAGACAATCACCAGCATACGACTGCGACGGATATTCAAGCCGAGGTTTGCTGCATAACGGTCGCCCAACAAAAGAAGGTTCATAGGTTTCACCAACAGGTAGGCCATTGGCAGCAGGATGCACATCAATACGATAAACAGCACCATCTCATCCCCAGAGACACGAGAGAACGATCCCAGTCCCCACACCACGAAGGCCTTCACATCCTCCTCTGGCGACAGGAACTTCAACACGCCGATGATGGCATTGGCGAGATAGCCGATCATCACACCTATTATTAATAAGGTGACGTTGCCCTTCACCTTCTGTGCTATCCACACAATCAGCATCATCACCGCCAAAGCACCAACGATAGCCGCCACACTCATCGCCGCATCACCCAGATACCCTAAACGACTCAATGCCACACCGCCTATCCTTCCAGACAGCAGTACCACAAAAGCTACACCAAGGGCGGAACCATTCGAAATACCCAAGACCGAAGGGCCTGCTAGAGGATTACGAAATACCGTCTGCATCTGCAATCCGCTAACTGCCAGACCTGCACCAGCCATAATAGCCGTTAGGGCCTGAGGCAGTCGTGACTTCCAGATGATGTTTGTCCAAATCTCATTGCCCTCAGCACCAATGAGGATTCGGCAGACATCCGCCACAGGTATCTTCACGGATCCCAACAGCAGATTGACAATCGCCAGGACGGCGATAGCAACAAGTAGGACGATGAATTTTGATACTCTCATATTTCCTTTTTCTTTCCACAACGAATTAAAACGAATTTCACGAATTGGACGAATTATTTTTTATTATTTCACGAATTGATTATGAATTCGTGTCATTCGTTTTAATTCGTTGTTTCTTTATTTCTCTAATAATTTGTAGTATTTCGGTTTGTAATCCGGTTCGACCAGTTCTGGGTGGAAGATGGCTACGAAGTCTTTCAGCAGTACATCTGGCTGTACGGGCGAGATCTCGTAGTAGGGTTGCTGCTTCATGTTACAGTAGATCACCTTTTGTTCCTTGAACGCCTTGAAGAGTTCGTTGCGAGGCTCCGAGGCCTTCAATGCCTCATACGAGAACTCGCCAGGGAAACTGTTCAGGATGCGCCAGTAGTCGGCATTGGCGGCCAGCGCGTACATCTTCTCAAACTCCAGATTCTCGCCACTTGTTTCCTCGTCGTTGATGACATAGTCGGCTCCGGCATCGCGGAAGATCTGTGCCAGATAGTTCTTACCGCCAACGGCGTGCCAGTTGCCATAGTGCATCTCACCGCTGGTGACTGTCGGACGTGTTGACACTTTGCTGGCCTTCTCCTTCAGTTCGTTGTATCGGCTCTCGATACCTGCAAAGACCTCATTGGCCTCTTGCTCCTTGCCGATGAATATCCCAATAAACTTGATCCACTCAGCCTGTCCCAACGGATCTAACTCCTGATAGCCTAAATGTGGCACCAGCGTGATGCCAGTCTCTTTGATGGCATCATAGCCACCACGTTTCGAGGGCGAGATGAAGATCACTTGCGGATTGGCTGCCAGCACCATTTCCGTATCGAAGTTTCCCTCCATACCGATCTTCACAATGCGACCGTCCTTCACCCTTGCCAGTATATCCTCGTTAAATAGATTCTTCGTACCCGTCAGTCCCTTCACCACATCGTGGGCATCGAGGATGGTGAAGTTCGACAGTTGTAGCGACGTCATGCAGATGGTATTCGTAATAGGTACGCGAACCTTTGTATATCCCTCAGGCACAGCCACATCGTCCGAATGTACCAAGGCGAACTGATAGCCGCTCCCCTTGCCTTTATGTGAGGAGCCGGTGGTGATACTTACTAACCGTACATCAGCCGAGTCACGAACGCTGAACCCTGTGGCATACTTCACTTCGATGCTCACTGTCGAGTCCGCTATCCCGTCATCCGCTGCACTTTTCGCCGTTCCGCCCTTTCCTGAGCAGGCACACATCAAGAGGGCCATCATCGCCGGCACTAAATTCAGTATTATCTTTTTCATATCGTCTTAATAGCTATAATCTTCAGATGTCAGTAGGGCTGTTTTCGGGCTGATTACCAAAGATGCCCCAGACACGGGAAGCCCATGTCGCACTCTTATACTCAATGATCTTTGTCCCCATGATTTCTGTTTGCTTCAATTGTTCCATCTCGCTGGGCCAACCGTTGTAAAAGTAGCTGTATTGCTCTACGTCAGTCACTATGGCATCCTCAAATTCCTGCTTTTCAATTTCATCATTGACTTTTCCTGCATATTCATCACTCAATGTCAAATTGATATAATTGCCTATGGCCTCTTTGACGTCTTCTTTAGGAATGGTCGTAACAGTCCGCCCGCTTATGAAATAATCATCCTCAAAACCATACTCCTCGCTGCTTTTATCATAGCCGCAGACAATGGTTGTATGCTCAGGCCATCCGTTGGCATCCGTATCGTCGCTTTCGTTCTTGCCTATTACGAAGGAGTTACCATGCAAGGAGAAAAGCAACTGGAGATCGTCACTATTCTCAATGTATGCTTTCTCACTGGCAAATTGAAGGTTCATCTGCGACTCGAACCGTGCCCGAGGTATGGCTTCATTCAATTGAGGTAGGTTACTATACAGCGAGTCAAAGAACGACTTGATCACTTTTCGTGAGAAATCCTTGATTTCCTTCCAGTTCTTGATGTGCTCTATTCTACCGTATTCATCTGTGGTAATAATCGTATTGATGTCTCCCATAGCCTCCATGAGCGACTGCATGATATTTGTCATCAGGGTATCCTTGCCGAAATTGACTTTCGTTTCCAATGGTATACACTCGATCTCATAACTGGTTGCTGTCGAGTCTCTCACAATCAGTTGAAACGTACTTAATATTTGATGCTCCACAATCGTATCATTGTCCTTAACCTTGGCTTTAAGGTCTTGGAATTGATAGGATAAGGTGTCGTTCTTGCAGAAAAAGGCAATGACGTTGATGGTGGAATCTTTGTTTTCTTGCTGTGCCGTCATCAATTGAGCAACTGACGGTAGCGCCAGAATTCCAAACAACAATGATAAGATAAGTTTCTTCATATCGTATGAATTTTGATGCTTACAAAGTTGCTATTCATTTCATTCCGCAAAGATACGAAATTCTTTTGAAACAGACAACAGTTTCTGGATAAAACTTTCATAAAGGCGAAGTGCTCACGAAAAAGCTCAAGTAAAATTTGGTGTTTTGCGCGAATTGGATAAATTTCTTACGCTCAAGAATGCAAATATATTTGTATTCTCTTCGCTAAATCGAAATTTTACACTATCTTTGCACCATTATGCAGATAAGTATTGATCAGACAAAGTGGTACGACCGCATCTGGGCGGCGCTGATCTTCTTTACGCGACTGCCTTTCTGGCGGTTACATCAGCCGCCGAAGGAGTGCTACAAGACGGTGGTGGAGCATTGGCCGCTGACGGGTTGGATAACGGGTGGCGCGATGGGACTCGTCATCTATTTCGGCAGTCTGGTGCTGCCCATGTCTGTAGCCGTGTTGCTCGCCATTGCCGTCAGGCTATTGATTACGGGGGCGCTGCATGAGGACGGACTGGCCGACTTCTTCGACGGATTCGGAGGTGGAGGCAACGACCGTCAGCGCATCTTCGACATTATGAAAGACTCCCGCATCGGCACGTATGGGGTGCTGGGGCTCGTCTTCTACGAACTGCTCCTGGCTGCCTCAATCATATCGATACCTCCCCATATCGCTGCTTTCATGGTGTTAGCGGGCGACACGTTCTCAAAGATGGTGACCTCGCAGCTGATACTGATGATGCCTTATGCCAGACGTGAGGATGAGGCGAAGGCCAAGACGGTCTATCGCAAGTTCAGCGGCTGGGCGGGCGTCAGTCTGGCTTTGCAGGGACTGCCGCCGATGCTGTTCTTCATCTGGATGGCAGGCCTCGACTGGCAGGTGATGATCTTCATTCCTGCTGTCGTGTTCTATCTGCTCTATCTGTTCATCTGGCGCAAGCTTCAGGGCTATACCGGCGACTGCTGCGGAGCCGTCTGCCTGCTGGTGGAACTGACGGTGTATCTGCTGGTGAGTGCCATAAACTATATGAATCCATTATGAAACGAATCATCTTGATTACTGGCGGCCAGCGCTCAGGAAAGAGCTGCAAGGCCGAGGAACTGGCACTGAGTCTGTCAGACCATCCCGTCTATCTCGCCACAGCCCACATCTGGGACGAGGAGTTTCGAGAGCGGGTGAGAAGGCATCAGGAGCGCCGCGGACCTCAATGGACGAACATCGAAGAGGAGACGGCCTTGAGCAAGCACGATATGACGGGCCGAGTGGTGGTCATCGACTGCGTGACGCTCTGGCTCACCAATATTCTTTATAGTGAAGAGTTAATTCACTCTTCACTTGAACTGGCGAAGGCTGAGTTCGACAAGTTTACTGAGGCTGAGGCTACCTATATCTTCGTGACCAACGAGATTGGCAGCGGGGGTGTGAGCGACAATACCATCCAGCGCAAGTTCACAGACCTGCAGGGCTGGATGAACCAATACATCGCTCAAAAGGCTGACGAAGTGATCCTGATGGTCAGCGGAATAGCCGTAAACATCAAGTAAATGTATTTGTTAAACACGAATTATCACGAATAGAACACGAATTTTACATCAATAATTAAAAACGATGACTCTATTATGGATCCTAAGAAATATAAAGATGTAGTTTACAAAATTATCGGGGCAGCAATGGAAGTCCACAACGAACTAAATTGGGGACTATTGGAGGCAGTATATAGCGAGGCTTTGTTTCTTGAACTACTTGATCAGGGCATCAAGAGCGAAAGAGAGCAAGCCCTCGCGTGTTATTACAAGCATCATAAGTTGGAGAAACATATGCTTATTTTGAAGACACAAATGAGTGTGTACTACTTGACAAGAACATGAATCCCGTCTATGGATGATTCTTAACATTTATTTATCACGAATAGAACACGAATATTTCATTAATAATAATTCATGAAGAATTAATGGTCATTCATGATAATTCGTGTTAAAAGAAAAAAATATGAAGCAGTTTAAGGTGATTCCAGTAGACCGCTCGATGCAGGGAGCGATACAAGAGAAGATCGACAACCTGAATAAGCCCAAGGGGTCGTTAGGCCGTTTGGAGGAGTTGGCGATGCAAGTGTGTCTGATACAGCAGTCGTTAGAGCCGTCGTTGGCCCATCCCTGTCATTTGTTGTTGGGTGGCGATCACGGTATAGAGCGTGAGGGAGTGAGTGTCAGTCCTCGTGAGGTCACTTGGCAGCAGATGATCAACTTCACGCGTGGTGGCGGAGGCGTGAATATGTTCTGCCGCCAGCACGGTTTTAAGTTGCGGATTGTCGATGTCGGTGTGGATTATGACTTTTCTGGTGTTTCTGGGATGATCGACCGCAAGATAGCCCGAGGCACGAAGAACTTCCTGTATGAGCCTGCGATGAGCGAGGAGGAGTTTGATAGGGCCATACAGATAGGGAGCGACCTTGTGGATGATTGCGTGGCAGAGGGTTGTCGTGTCTTGTCCATTGGAGAGATGGGCATTGGCAATACCTCGCCATCGAGTATCTGGATGAGTCTCTTTGGCGATATACCCCTGAAGGATTGCATAGGTGCTGGTGCCGGCCTTAATAATGATGGCATCCGTCATAAATACGAGGTTCTCTCAAAAGCTCTCTCTCGCCACCAGTCATATCTCTCACCTCTTACCTCTCACCTCTTACCTCTAAGAATCTTCGGCGGCTTTGAGATGATTGCTGCCATTGGGGCGATGCTGCGGGCTGCCGAGTTACACCTTATTATATTAATAGACGGCTTTATCATGACGGCCTGCGCTTTGGGAGCCATTAGGCTTTATCCTGCCTCACAAGACTATATGATCTTCACCCATTGTGGCGATGAGGCAGGTCACAAGATGATGCTCGACATCGTTGATGCCAAACCCCTCTTGCACTTAGGGTTGCGATTAGGCGAGGGGACAGGAGCTCTCTGCGCCTTCCCTATCGTCGACTCTGCCGTCCGCATGATGAACGAGATGAACAACTTCGACAATGCGAAGATCACCAAATACTTCTAAAAGGTAAAAGATCTGGGGGGCCGTCTTTATTTCTCCAACTTATAGCGACAACTGCTCCCAAAGGTCACAAATCAAGGAAACCCCTTCAAAACTTGTCCTAATCGAAAGATAATTTGGCTAATTCTTGCAAATTTCAGAATTATTCTCTATATTTGCAGCAGAAACGGAATTGAACAGAAAAGAGTAAACATCGTAAACAAGGAATGTGCATGGAATTATATCACGGAAGTTATACAAGCGTAGAAAAGCCTCATGTGCTAAAGGGACAATACACAAAGGACTTTGGCACAGGGTTCTATTGCACCATTATGAGGCAGCAGGCTGAACGATGGGCGGGAAAGTTTGACACTCCTTATGTAAACGCATACGAATATACGCTCAAAGACGGTTTACGAGTTCTTGAGTTCAAGGAAATATGTCTCACCTTTAAATCTTTTTACACATTATGACAGGACGTGAAGACCAGAAAGAGA
>JAEEPF010000080.1 GCA_016284635.1 Prevotella sp. | reverse complement strand
CTCAATGCCGTCGCCAGCCGTGATGACGTCATAGTGGTCGCGGAAGTTGTTCACTAAGAAGTCGCGCATATCATCGGAGTCTTCAACGATGAGGAGGGTCTGTTTTTGAGAAGGAGTCAGGAGTCGGGAGTCAGGAGTCTGTAGATTAGATTGGAGGGGAGAGTCTGCAGCAGGAGTATTCTCACTACTGACTCCTGACTCCTGACTCCTGACTCCTGACTCCTGTCTCCTGACTCCTGTCTCCTCCTGACTTACCGGCAGCACGACCGTGAAGGTGGAGCCTTTGCCGAGCTCGGAAACGACGGAGATATCACCGTGGTGCTGATCGACGATGGACTTGACGATGTTGAGACCGATGCCAGTGCCGGGCTTGTTGCCCTCAGCCTGGAAGAAGGGTTCGAAAATGCGGTGCTGGTCTTCCGGCTTGATACCGATGCCGTTGTCGCTCACTTCGATGCGGAAGTGCTCACCGTCGGGCTCCACGATACAACTCAGCCGCACGTCGTCCTTGGTATATTTATTGGCATTAGTCAGCAGATTGCTGATCACCTTGATGACAGCCTCACGGTCGATGATGGCGGTGAACCGTTCGTCAGGGTAGGTGACGGCGAACTGCTTGCCACCCTGCTCAAACGTCGGCGCAAAGCGTTCACTCACAGACCGTATCAACTCATGGATGTTTTGTGGGGCGAAATGCATCACCAGCATCAGCTGCTCCACTTTACGGAAGTCGAGCAGCTGGTTGACGAGTTCCAGGAGGCGGTGCGCGTTGCGGTCGAGGACGTCGAGGAGGGTTTGTTTTTGAGAAGGAGTCAGGAGTCGGGAGTCAGGAGTCAGTAGATTACCTTGGGAGGCTTTCTTCAGTTGTTCCAGGGGGCCGATGATGAGGGATACGGGGGTGCGGATTTCATGGGCGATCATCGTGAAGAAATTCAGACGAGCCTCACGCACCTCTTTTTCCTTCTCCTCGTTCAGTCGCTGCATCTCGCGCTGGTGACGATGTTCTTCACGACGCAGACGGAAGTGGACATACTGCCAGATGATACCACCCAACAACAGGAGATAGAAAATCTTGGCATACCAGCTCCACCAGAAGGGAGGCTGGACGATGATACGGAGCGTAGCCTCATTGGTGGACCAGAGACCGTCGTTGTTCGTGGCCTTCACGCGGAAATGATAGGTGCCGGCAGGCAGATTGGTGTAGGTGGCACGGTTTTGGTTGCCCACGTAGTTCCAGTCGTGGTCGAAGCCCTCCAGCATATAGGCGTACTCGATCTTCTCTGGAGAGCAATAGCTCAGCGAGGCAAACGAGAGGCTGACCATCTTGGAATCGCCGTAGCCTATGGTAATCTCTTTCGTCAGCGTCAGGTCTACAGGCAGGCCGTCGGTGTTTTGTTCTTCCTGGTTTAAGATGCTCAGCGAGGTGATATACACCGGTGGCATCACATGGTTTGCCTTGATCTGATAGGGATAGAAGGTATTGAAGCCGCTTGTGCCGCCGAAGAAGATGCGCCCGTCGCTGGTCTTGATCCCTGAGTTAGGCTGGAACTGCTCGCTCACAAGTCCGTCGTGAAGGGTAAACCGCTGCACGCCCTCATTGGGGATATATTTCACGATGCCACGTTCGGTGGACAGCCAGAGCGCCCCGTTGTCCTCAATGATGCTCATAATGTTTTGGCTCGGCGTGTCAAGTTCTATCTTTTTTAATGAATTATTATTACCTGGGAGGGTGGAGAGGCAGAGGCCGGCGAAGGTTCCTATCCAGAGGTTGCCTTTCTGGTCGATATGGCAGCAGTTCACCTGGTTGTCGGGCAGGGAGGTCTGGACATGGCGGAGTTTTCGGGTTTTCCGCTCATACAACCAGAGACCTTCTCCCTGGGTGGAGAGCCAGAGGTTGCCCTCCTTGTCCTCATCTATGTCGATGGTGATGGCATTGGTCTTACCGATACGGGTGAAATCGTCTGTCTCCCGGTTGTATAGGCAGAGACCTTCCATCGTGGCCACCCAGAGCTGCCCGTGAGAGTCGAGGTAGATGGCATACGAACTGGAGTTGTCGAGGCTGTTGGGGGCATCGGTGTGCATATACTGGCGCAAACGCCCTGTTTCGGGGTTGAGTACCATCACGCCGTTGGTATATGTGCCGATCCAGAGATTGTCTTCATCGTCGAGACATAGTGCATGTACGTTACACTTTGAGAGCAGGTCGTGATGGGGATAACTGACGAAACGCCTCTCGCTGGGTGAGTAGCATATCAGGCCACCGTCGTCACTGGCTATCCAGATGCGTCCGTGTCTGTCTTCACAGAAGCGGGAGATCACATTGCCCACCAAACCATCGTCCATGGAGAAGCCGTCGAACCGACGGCCCACTGGCGAGATGTATTTGACGCCTCCATAGAAGGTGCCGATCCACAGTCCGCCTTCCGTGTCGTTGGTGATGGCATACACAAAACGGTCGTCGAATTTTGTCCACTCCCTCGTCTTTGGGTTCAGACGTACCACACCGTCGTCACAACCGATGCAGATGTATTCCTCAGACAGTTCATAGAGGGTGTGGATATGCCATCCCACTTTCGACTGTTGCGGATCGAGTACTGGTTCCAGCGTCCCGTCGCTGTGCATCAGCAGCAGTCCGTGCTCCCAGGTGCCAAGCCAGAGTCGTCCGTCTTTGGTCTGGAGCATACGAAGCGACCCAGGTACATCTTTATAGTTCAAACTCACGGGCTCGAACTGATCGTGCAGGCGGTTCAGTTTCTGTACGACGGGCTCTCCCCAGTTGGTGACGGTCCATATCTGATTGCTGTTGTCGATGAGCACCTGTGCCACAGCATTTCCTGCCGCCTTCAGGTCATAATGCTTCGCTTGCCCCGTCGTCATGATGTACTGCCATACGCCCTGGCCCATGGTCGATACCCACAGTTCTCCCTCTTTGTCCAAGGATAGGTGGGTCACCGTGGTGTGGATGTCCATCGGAAGATGTCTGATGGATGATGGATGATGGCTGACGAAGAACACGCCTTTCTCCGTACCAGCAAAGACACCCTCGTCGCAGGCTATCAGCGCCGATATGTACTGGTTAATGCCCAGTTCCGGAATGCGGAACGTCAGCACCCTCCTGCCGTCGTATCGGCAGAGGCCGTTGTCAGTGCCAAACCAGATATAGCCATTTTTGTCTTGAACGATGTTGCGCACAGCGTTTGCTGCCAGTCCGTCGTTCATCGTGATGTTGCGGCGACCGTAGTCATCCCTGGCGCTTATCCGCAACAGTCCAAGCAGGCATAATGCCAGTAGCAGTATTCGTCTGATCATAGGGCAAATTGATAGATGATGATGTCTTTCAGCTTTGCCCACGACAGATTGTCAGAATAGGTCGTCTGGTAGACACCAATAGAAAGTGTAGGCGTCATGACATCCATAGGCGAGCCAGGCATGTTATGCCATATCTTGCCATCGTGGCTGGTACGGGCGAAGAGCTGGTTACCGCGTCGTTCGAACTGTAGGATACGGTCGAAGTCATAGCCTTTATAGTTTGGATACTGCGGACGTCCCTCATGGTTGGTAATCGTCAGCATGTTGCCGCAGTTGTATAGAGGGAACACACCAAGCTGATAAAATGTTTCACCTTCTTTTACAAGCAGTCCACACTCATTGTATCCTTTTACCTGGTGTTCTGCGAGTCCCTCCATGTCAGAGAAGCTGGCCATCATGACAAAGTCCCCTTCCACCTCTTTATAGATATAGCCTCCATTCTTCAATGGGTCGCTGAGGAAGTCGGGTGATGTGGCTGACAACGTCTGTTCATCGTGCTTCTCAAACACGACCTTCATATCTGCCGAGAGCGTGAAACGGCTGTCTGGGTCGCTCTCGTCGAAGTCATCGTCACCCAGCGAAGGAAGATGCTCGTCCTTTTTCTGATGATACATCATTTTCACCTCCTCAGCCGTAGTGGAACATGGTTTGATGGTGAGTTCGCTGATATACCCCCTGAAGCAGTTTGCTCTGCTACCATCGGCTCCTATTACGATTTTTCCTTCAGGGCGCACCATCATGAAGTTGTTTTGCTCATGTATCATCTCACCGTCGCAATAGATTTGTTCTTTCCATCCGTCGAATGTCACCACCCAATGATGCCAATGGCCTTCGGATGCCTTAACTGCCTCTGGCAGACCGCAGCTCTCAAAAGAGCCATTATGATTGATAACACCAGCCTTTTGGTCTGTTCCTAAGCGCAATTCCGTTGTGGCAAGATCAGCATGTGAACCGCTCAGCGATGCCAAAGTGGCTACTGGGCCCACCTCTGTCTGCAAAGCCCATACACTGATGGAATAGGGGGCGTTGTAGCGATATACCTCTGGTAATGGTTGCGGAGTGGACAGCGACTGTGAACCATTGAAGAAGAGTGCCCAGCGTCCATCCTTTACTCTGAGACGGATGGGCTTGTTGGCCTTAAGGGTTATGCCCTCAGAAGTCATGACCTCCGTCACGTCCATCGGTTTATCCTTTCCTATTTTGCTGGCGTCAAGCGTGATGCTGGCATTTTGGCTGCGAGCCTCAGACTCCACATCCTTTTTGTGCATGCCGGGGTAGCCGTCATATGACTTCACATCCGTTTCTGGTAGTTGCGGAGCATCCTGCCACACCTTCACGTTCCAGATGGCGGGCATATGTCCGTTCTTCTGGGTGTCGGTGATGGTGATGCGCAGATAACGGGCTTTCGTCTTTTTGTGGTCTATCATCGGTGAGCCTTGCATGGTGTTGTCTGTACGGTCAGCAAACATCGTCCATGTCCTGCCATCGACGGATGTCTCTATCTTGTACTGATAGAAGAAGGTGGGATATTCGAACTGCGTCCATACCTCATTGAACTTCATCGCTTTGCCGAGGTCTATCTGAAGCCACTCGTCGTGCTTCTGAGGATCCCAGTTGGTATGACGGGCTTTCCAGAGGGTGCCGTTGTTGTCGTCGACGGCATACTCGGGCTTGAACCATTCGTCGTAATAGCTGCTGGCAGTGACCTTGGCGCCAAAGGCGAGGTTTTGAGAAGGAGTCAGGAGACAGGAGTCAGGAGTCAGGAGACAGGAGTCAGGAGTCAGGAGAAATGACACATCGTGAGCATTATGGGTGGGGACGACGGGGAGGATATTCCCCTCGGCATCGAAACTCATCTCGTCGATACACACCTGGCGGTTGAAGCCGTGGACGGAATGGGGATTGTTATGACGATGATAGACGATGTAGTAGTGTCCATCTTCCTCGATGATACTGTGATGCCCAGGTCCGTGAATAGTACCATCGGCATTGGTCTCCAGGATGCAGCCCTTGTATGTGAACGGCCCCATCGGTCCAGCCTTCGATGTGGCATACTGCACACGATAGGTATGGTCGTGGCACGAACCGGATGAATAGGTGAAGTAATACGTATCACCACGCTTGAACACAAACGGTGCCTCAAAGACATCCTTCAGTTCCGTATTAGGAATCAAACGCTTCTCAGAGAAGAACTCATCGGCAGCAATGGGGAATGGCGCGTCTTCTTTCCAGTTTCTGGCATCACCATGTATTTCACTTTGAACTTTGAACTTTGCGCTCGGCTTTGCCGCTTCGCTCAGCGAAGAACTTTGAACTTTAGCCACGCCGCAGCCGAAGCCTTTGTATATTCCCCAGGTGGTGAAGTACAGATATTCCTGCCCATCGTCATCGCGGAAAAGCTGTGGGTCGAGGGTGATGACATTATGCACATATCGGTCGGGCACCATTACGGCATCGTCTTTCCCTAGGATATTATGCCACGGGCCGATGGGCGACGGGCCTTCTCCGACTATGATGTTGCATGGCTCGCAATAGTAGTAACGGAAGGTGCTGTCCGTCTGCTGCACCACATCGGGAGCCCATACCACTTCGGTAGTGGGCCAGTTCATCACGACATTCTTCCAGTTGCGGAAGTCCTTCGACACCCACACCTGTGCCGGACCATACCCGTTGCCTGTGCCGTCGGTGGTGGCATATAGATAATAGGTATCGCCGAACTTACGAATCGTGGGGTCTGCGAAGTATCCGGGGATAATTGGATTGCCCGCCCCTGGGGTGTTCCATGAAATACTCTTTTGTGCCGTAGCAGAAAGAGCTACTAATGTCAATACGGCAAAAATCTTCAGTCGTTGCATTCTTTTGTCTGGAATTATGCTATTATTCTATCTCTGGGACTTCTATCTGCGATCCGTAGCGGTGGTACTCGTTCGAAATCGACTGCTCCTTGATGTAGAGGGCGAGTTCAATACGACCGTTCTTGACGGGAGCGGACTGTGCGACGTACTTGTCACAGTTGGCGGCTGCTTCGAACACTTCATCGGGCACCTGAGCGGAAATGGTACGGATACGCTCATAATTCTTGATGGAAGCGCAGAAGTCGGCAAGACTCTCCTTCTTGAGGCCACTGACCTGCGAGGCCAGCGGATGGTCTGCGGCAGCAGAGATTGTCAAAGGGGTGCCAACGGTCTTGGCTGCGAGCTGCACCATCTGGACCTGTTCGAGGGTCTCGTCGCCAAAGAGTCTCAACACCATACCTCCTGACAGGGGCAGATAACGGAATACATTCTGCTCGCCACGAATCTTCGGCTGGATGTTACGGGCATGGCGGAACTCCTTCTCATACCACTCAGCATACGACTTCACGTAGTCTGTCGTGGAGTCGGGCTTGTCAGTGATCGTCATAAACTGTGCGCAGTAGTTGGGACCTCCGGCTTTCAGGCCAGGACCAAAGGCTGAGAGCTTCATGCCGCCAAAGGGCTGGCGGTTGACGACAGCACCCGTGATACCTCTGTTAATATACAGGTTGCCAGCCTGGACGTGGTTCTTCCAGTATCTTTGCTCCTGCTCATCGAGCGACTGGAGCCCGCTGGTGAGACCATAGTCGAGGCCGTTCACCAGCCCGACAGCTTCCTCGAGGGTGTCGAAAGGCGCCACAGCGAGCAATGGTGCAAAGAGTTCTGTACGGAAGGTATAGGATCCGGGTTTCACGTCTACCTTGACAGTGGGCTTGAGGACATACTTCTTCTCATCCACGAACTCAGGGGCGATGAGCCAGCGCTCGCCTGGTTCGAGGGTGAAGGCCTTCTGCAACTTGTCGTTCTGATTAGTGATCATCGGGCCTACGATATTTCCGGCATTCCAAACGCCACCCACCTTCAGCGACGAGGCACAGTCTTTCAACTTCTCGAAGAACTCCGGATTGTCATAGACACTCCGCTCCACGAGCAACAGTGAACAAGCCGAGCACTTCTGGCCTGCGTTACCAAAGGCAGAACGACAGGCATTCATGATCGCATGGTCGCGGTCGCCCTTGGCAGAGAGGATGATGACGTTCTTGCCACCCGTCTCAGCCGACAACGGCTTGCGAGGATTGGCATGGGCGATGGCCTGCGCCGTCTCTGTACCGCCTGTGAGGATGATATGCTTCACGATGGGCGAAGAGGTGAGCAATGGGGTTGCCTCACGGTCTGTAATCACCACTTGTAGGGCTTCCTTGGGCACGCCAGCCTCCCAGAAGGCCTTGGCGAAGAGCCAGGCGACGGGGGCTGCCACTGTTGCGGGCTTTAGGATACATGCGTTTCCGCTGGCGAGGGCTGCCACCACACCACCACAAGGAATCGCACAGGGGAAGTTCCAGGGAGAGAGCACGAGCACCACACCCTTGGCCTTCATCTCGATATCGTCGAGCTGGGCGAACTTCTTCATTGTCGTTGTATAGAATCGGCAGTAGTCGATACCCTCACTCACCTCCACGTCGGCCTCTTCAATGGTCTTTCCCGTGATGGCGCACATCGCACCATTCAGGTCGCCTCGCATCTGGCCGAGGATATTGGCGGCCTTATACATCATCTGATGACGCTGCTCAATGCTGGTCTTGCTCCATGCGGCAGCAGCTTTATCGGCGGTATCCAGGATTTTTTGTGTCTGCTCCTTATTGGCACGCGACATCTCACAGACGAGCACATCGCCCGCTTGCGAACGGTCATAGTATTTTACACAATCGTCATTATAGAAGCGCACGCTGCCTACCTGAGTCGGCAGGAGGTCTCCAGGCTTCCAACCGTCGAACCCGGCCTTGTTGCCTGTCATCTTACCATTGCTCTGCCACTTGGCAAAGATCTGCTCCACCCACTGCTGATTGACGAAACGGTCGAAGTCGGTGTCGGGTTCGTTCACCATATCGTCCATCGGCTCCATGCCTTTGTACGGCAGCAAGCGGTTCTGGTCGCGGGTAGGCTTATGCGACAGCGAGTCCTTCATGTTGTAGGCATTGATGAACTGCTGCTCGAGATCCTTCCACTCCTTCGTGTCGGGTCTCAGCGAGAACGAGTGTGTCAGGAAATTGTCTGGGGCAGTATTCTCGTCCATACGGCGCACCAGATAGCTGATGGCATTCAGGAAGTGTTCCTTCTTCACCACCGGGGTATAGAGTATCACATGATTGCCCAGTTTCTTCTGCGCCCTCCACACGTGGTTGGCCATACCTTCGAGCATCTCGAAGCAGAAGCAGTCCTTCGGCGTCTGATACATCTGGGTGAGCAGGTAAGCATACGAGATGGTAAAGAGATTATGCGAAGCCATACCGATATGGAGCACCTGTGCGTTTTCCGGCTTCAGTCCGCGCTCGATGATATGCAGGTAGTTGGCGTCCACCTCGGTCTTGTTGCTCCTGACGGGATTCGGCCAGCCGCGCAGGTCACTCACGATATTCTCCATGTCGAGGTTACATCCCTTTACGATACGCATCTTGATGGGCGATCCTCCCGCCTTCACACGTTCACGGGCAAACTCCAGCAACTCGGTCTGGAAGTCCCAGGCATCGGGCAGATAGGCCTGCACCACGATACCCGCCTCGTAGTTCTTGAACTGCGGCAGGGAGAGCACGTCCTTGAAGAGTTTCATCGTCAGGTGGGCATCCTTGTATTCCTCCATATCGAGGTTGATGAACTTGTTGCGTTTCTGTCCGTCGGGCGTTGTATAGGGGTTGTCGATAGCTGCCTGATAGAGGGCCGACATACGGCGGATGAGCTCAGGGAACGACTCCTTATAGTTCAGGGCATGGGTCTGGGCATAGATGCCGGATATCTTCACGCTGATATAGTTGATATCTGGCTCCTTCAGGGCCTCTAAGTATGAGTAGTAGCGCTTATCTGCTTCGCCGTCGCCGAGCACCACCTCACCGAGCAGGTTCACATTCTGTCCGATGTCCTGCCCGAAACGAGTGGCCAGATGGTTCGTCAGGTTTGGTCGTGCTGCATCAATAATCACCCGACTCGTGTCTCTACGCAGTCGCCATTTGATGATGGGCACTGCCGCCCAGTTGAACAACGGTGTATAGGCAAACTGCTGGTACATCCAGAACAGCGAGTGGTCTACTGGTCCAAGGAACTTTGGGATGCCGTACTGATCGATGAGATCCTTCACCCGCCGGGCCAGTTTCTGGGTGTCTCGCACCTGACTCGTCTCATCCAGCATACGCACGATAAACTTCTTGTCGTTGGGTGTGGTAACCATCGTGCCATACATGTGTTGCTCACTCTTCTCTGTCTTTGTCAGACCCGAATAACTCTCGTCATAGAGTTTCCTCATCCATGAGAAAACCTCTTCAATTGTTGGTAGTTTCTGCTCAGCCATAGAGTCGCTATTGTTATTAGTTAATGAATATACTTAGCCTCCGATGACGACATTCAGTCCGTATGCTTCTATTTGCCGGCAGCAACGGTCGAGGGTCTCGTCTGTAGGGGATGACATGGGATAGTTCTGTGGATTATACACCGTTGGGGGCATCATGCGGCGATGCTTGTCCTTGCCCACGTCGTGGTAAGCAAGGAGGTGTACGGTGACCGTCGTTCGGAGCGATGCCAGGAATCTGCCTGTGGCATCCATGTTCTGTTCATCGGCATTGATACCCTCGATGAGGGGAATACGGATAAGGAAAGGATGGCCGTTGTCTGCCAAGTAACGGATGTTCTGAAGGATGAGGTCATTGCTCACACCCGTATAGAGGCGATGCTTGTCTGGGTCCATGATCTTCAGGTCAGCGAGTATCAGTTCGCACGCTTTGGCCACCTCAGCCACTACCTCCTGTGATGCATAGAGCGAGGTATCAACCGTGCGATGAAAACCGCGACGCCCCAGTTCCTTCAACAGTTCAAGGGTATAGTCGGGATGCATCAATGGCTCTCCGCCACAGAGGGTCACGCCTCCGCCGCTGTCCTCCATGACGGCACGCTCTTTCTCTATTTCCGCCATCAGGGCTTCCATCGTCCACGCCTTGCCGCACATCTCCAAGGCCGTTGTCGGACACTCCTCGGTGCAGCGCCCACACGCCGCACAGGAGATCAAGGGGACAGGTCGCTTGATGTCTTTTGCCGACAAAAGAATCAAGGACCTGTCCCCTTGATCTCCCTCCATCACGATACCGTCGGGTGTGAGATGAAGGAGTTTTTGGGGGCAGACGCTGACGCATGTCTGGCAACCGATGCACTTCGTCTTCTTATAGAGCACCTGAGCCTGTGGCAGCCAGCTCTCAGGGTTATGACACCACACGCAGCGCAGCGGACAACCCTTCATAAAGATGGTTGTCCGTATGCCTGGTCCGTCGTTGATGGCATACCTCTTAATATCGAATATCAGCGCCTCAGTACTCACTATTTTCCGTTCTTGCGATGATCTCGTTCTGCAACTGCTCCGTCATATCGTTGAAGTAGTCGGAGTATCCTGCCACACGCACCAGCAGGTCACGGTATTCTTCCGGATGCTGCTGGGCATCATGAAGCGTGGCGGTATCGATGATGTTAAACTGTATATGATGGCCGCCCATCTTGAAGTAACTGCGGATGAGCGAGGCCAGTTTCTTCTGATCCTCCTCCCGTTTCAGCAGATTAGGCACGAAGCGTACGTTCAGCAGCGTACCGCCACTCTTGGTCTGATCCAGTTTGCCTAATGACTTTATCACAGCTGTAGGGCCGTGCGTGTCCGAGCCGTGAGCTGGTGAAGTGCCGTCGCTGATGGCGAAATGGGCAAATCGCCCGTTGGGCGTAGCCCCACACACCTGTCCGAAGTAGTTGTGGCAGGTCGTAGAGAGCATATTCAGTTGCGTCTTGCCGCCACGGGTATTGGGACGCCCCTCGATGGCTTTCACCAGGTCATCATATACTCGCACGGCGATGTTGTCGGCATATTCGTCGTCGTTGCCGAAGAATGGCGTATGGTTCCTGATATATTGCCGCATCTTTTCCCCTCCTGAGTAGGAGGGGTTCTTTGCAGAGCAAAGCGGCAAAGCCGAGCGAGGGGTGGTCTGATCCGCCTCCCGTCCTGCGGTGGTACTTCCCCAGTTCGTATCACATGCCTCAAGCATCTCGTCCATCGTATACCGATGCTCTTCAAAAACGTGCTTCTTCAGGGCAGCGAGGCTGTCTGTAATGGTGCCCAGACCCGTACACTGGATATAGGTGGTGTTGTAACGGGCACCACCGCTATAGTAGTCCTTACCCTTCTCAATGCAGTCATCGATATAGAGACTCAGGAACGTAGCCGGAGCGTAGAGCGAGAACATCCGCTCGATATAGTTGTTCACCGAGAGTTTCAAGTTGACGAAGTACACCATCTGCCTGTGCCAGGCATCGTAGAGTTCGTCGTAGGTCTTGAAGCTGCGGGGATCACCTGTCTCGAGTCCGAGTTTCTTGCCCGTCTCTGGATCGATGCCGTTATGGAGTGTAATCTCCAGGATCTTCGGTGTATTCAGATAGCCTGTCAGCAGATAGGCCTCCTTGCCAAAAGCACCGACTTCGATGCAGCCCGAACAGCCTCCCTCGCGGGCATCCTCCACCGTCTTCCCTGCCCGTACCATCTCCTTCACATAAGTGTCTGGATTGAAGATGGATGGATAGCCGTGACCCTGACGAATCACCTTGATACCTTCGAGCAGGAAGTCGTCGGGGGTGTTCTCTGCGATATGTATCGACAGTCCAGGCTGCAGCTCATGCAGTTCCTCCTGGATTTCCAAAATCATATAGGAGAGTTCGTTGGCAGCACTCTGACCGTTGCGGTCCACGCCGCCGATATTGATATTGGTGAAGTCGTTATACGTGCCGCTTTCGAGAGCCGTCACGCCTACCTTTGGAGGCGCCGGCTGGTTGTTGAACTTGATCCACAGGCAACTGAGCAGTTCCTTGGCCTGCTCGCGGGTCAGCGTACCTTCCTCGATGCCTTTCTGATAGAAGGGCCACAGGTGCTGGTCGATGTGTCCTGGGTTCATAGAGTCCCATCCATTCAGCTCCGTCACCGTTCCCAAATGCACGAACCAGTACATCTGTATCGCCTCCCACAGATCCCTCGGGGCATGGGCAGGCACCCATCGGCACACCTCGGCAATCTTCTCCAGCTCGCGTATGCGCTGCTCGTCGGCCTCCTTTTTACCTTTTAACCTTTTTACCTTTTCCTCGGCGAGCTCTGCATGCCGTTCGGCAAAGAGGATGGCCGCATCGCAAGAGATCGCCATCGCCTCCAGCTCCTGCTGCTTATCCGTAGCCTCAGGATCGTAGATATAGTCGAGTTCTGCGATCTTCTTCTCAATACGGGCCTTCACATCTAAAAGACCCTCATGATACATCTTGCCGTCCATCGCCGTATGTCCTGCGGCGCGCTGCTCCATAAATTCCGTGAACACGCCTGCATGATAAGCCTCTTCCCACGCCTTTGACACATGATTGAAGATACGCTCCCGCTGGGTCTTGCCCTTCCAATAGGGAATCACCTCACGCTCGTATGTGTCGATATCCGCTTGCGAGATATGATAGCTTTGCAGCTCACGGGTATCGAGGGTGTGGAGATCTTCCACAGAGTGACAGGTCAGTTCGGGGAATGTCGGCACCGCCTTAGGCACCGGCCCGCGCTCTCCCACAATCAGCTCGTCGTCGCCGATATACAGGGTCTTCTTCTTACAGATCTCATAGAAGTTCCTGGCCCGTAGCACCGCCGTGGGCATCGTACCGTAGTGGGATTTATAAAACTCCGTCTCTATCAGGGCGCGTTCTATCGACAGCGTCGTCGGCGTGTCCATGTTCTGCTGTCTCAGCCTTCTGATGCGGTCGTTCATACCGCCCAGGTTCTCAGGATATTTGATAGTATATGCCATATTGTTCAATGTTCAATGTTCAATAACTTTTCGCCTTGTAAACTTCCTCGATCGTCATCGGCTTCTTGATAGTTCCCAAGAGTCGCGCACCATCATCAGTCATCACGTAATTCAGTTCGTTTCTCAGTCCCGTGAAGTCGCGCCAAGGACCAAGTTTGTCGTAACAGATAAAGTCGCGGAACTGTCCCTCGGCCTCCCATTTGTCCATCAGTTCAGGGATGAAATAGATACCGGGCTCAACGGTGAACACGAAGCCTTTTTCCAGCGGACGCGCCAGGCGCAGCGACTTGAAGCCAAACTGTGTCGATTTCACCTGCCCCTCAGCATAACCTACATACTGCTCTCCGAGATTCTCCATGTTATGGACATCGAGTCCCACCATGTGTCCGAGTCCGCAGGGGAAGAACAAGGCATAGGCTCCGCATTCGGCCGCCTCTGCAGGATCTCCCTTCATCAGGCCCAGCTCCTTCATGCCGCGTGCAATCTCCGTGGCGGCTGCGATGTGGGCATCACGGAAGGGCGTACCCAATTGCAATTTGTCCACTGCTGCCTGAAAACTGCGCAGATGGATATTGTAGACCTCCGCCTGGCGATCAGTGAACTTCTCGCCCACGGGCATCGACGATGACAAGTCACCGGCATAGTGGTTCTTCGTCTCTGCACCAGCATCGAGCAGGAAGATGTCACCCTCTTTCAGGTCGTGGATAAACCCGTGATTGTGCAACACTTGTCCCTGCACGGTGGCGATGGTGGGGAATGCCAGGGCATTGCCGTGACGGCAGGCTACCTCCTCGACAGCCGCAGCCACTTCGCTCTCATGGATGCCAGGCCTCACCGTGCGGTAGGCTGCGAGGTGCATCTCCGTGCTCAGGTCGACGCTCTCCTCAATCAGGCGTATCTCTTCCTCATCCTTATAGTTGCGCTGTTTCACGATGGCCTTGATGAATTCCACAGAGGCTTTTGCGGCCTGGGCAGCAGGCTCCACACCCAACAGTTCCCATAGCCATACGCGATGGTCGCCGCGATAGGGAGGCAGGAAGCGGACTAATTTGCCGGTTACGATTTTTGCCAGTTCGCTCATGGGACGGACGTCGGTGATGCCTACCGGTTCGCATCGTTCCTTGAGCGAGGGCATCGACCCTGTCCATACGATATCGTCAATGGTCAGGTCGTTACCAAAGACGATCTCACGGTCTTCATCGATATCGATAATCGCAGCAATGCCCGGGAAGTCGAGTCCGAAGAAATACAGCATTGTGGAGTCCTGACGGAACCGGTAGGTGTTGTCGGCATAGTTCATACCCACCTCGTCATTGCCCAAAAAGAGCAATAGTCCGCTACCCACGTCCTTCTTCAGCTGCGCCCTGCGCCGTATATACGTTTCCTTACAAATCTTCATTTCATTTCTTTTTTTTATTCACTAAGGACACTAAGTACACTAAATTTCGTGTTCTTTGTGTCCTTCGTGGATTATTTATGTATCTCATTCACTTTTTTATGCTTGCTGATGTGCAGCGAGGTTTGGGGGAAGAACTCTGCCAGCAGGTCGTAGAGGTCGGGATCGAACGCCTTCAGCTCCTCGCGCGTGTTGCACCAGTTGTGCTTGCCATCGGTATGATCCATCTCGGCATTCACATTGAACCAGTCCTGCACGGCTTCTGCGAAATACTCCTCCTTGTCTGTGATACGATAGGTATTGTCAAGAATACCCTTTGCCTTCGCGTTCTCGTAGCACTGCTTCAGGCGATTGTCAAAGTCAGGTACGGCGAGTGCCAGTCCGATAAGATGGATAGCGTGTGCGAACTCATGGATGAGGATATCCTCCGCATGATACTTATCAATCTGATAGGCGAGCACATTCTCTTCTGCACAACTCGTCAACGGCAGTTCGAGATCACCGCCCAGGCCACGCGCCCTCAAGTCCCAGTTCAGGGCGGTATCGTTGACCAGATGATGGTGTTCGGGGATATCAGTGGTTCCTTCGTAGCGCCCCATGATGGCGATACGGGTTCCGTAGTTCACCATCGAGTCGAGCACCGCCTTGGGCAGCATCGAGGTCATCGCATAGAGCGTGCGGTGGGCAGCCACGAAGGCTGAGTCGGGCACGCGCCAGGAAGAGATGAGCGGCAACCCATTCACATTGACGTATTTCTTGTAAAAGGGGTCGAGGTTCAGTGAGTCCGGCGGTGTTGTCACCACACATTCAGGGATGTCAAGCGTTTCTGTTTCCACAGACAATTCATGTTGCTGTCGTTGCTGACAGCCAGCCAACAGCAGGGTTGTAATTCCTAAAAAGAATATCTTTTTCATTGTTTCGTTAATTGTTTAGGCTGCAAAGTTACGCTTTTTTCTTCATATCCACTGACACAATCGTCTAAAAAGATGCAAATATCGTCCAAACTTATTATGTAGTTTGGATCAGCCTTACTTTTCGCCTGTTATCTGACGGTCGGACGGCAAAGTGTAACCAGATGGCGCCATAGCGGTTCTTCTCGATGAAAAGTTCGTCATAGTCCTGCTTGGTCTCATCAGCATAGTCCATCAGGATCACCGCATAACGGAGAGCCTGTTCGATTCCAGCGACTCTGATATCCACAGCACAACCTGTCAGATGATTGCTCGTTGGAGAACCTCCCACCTTCCTATTCAACTCCGCACTCCGATACCCACTGCTGATGATTATCGGCTCTTCGGTATCTATTTCCCCTCCTAAGTTAGGAGGGGTGCCCGTATGGGTGGGGTGGTCTGAAGAAGCGCCAGACATTCCCTCGTTCAGACCACCCCTAA
>JAEEPF010000079.1 GCA_016284635.1 Prevotella sp. | reverse complement strand
TGACCACCTGCGAATGTGGCCAGACCACCTCCTCCACACCGTCAGACCCCGGGTCGACAGCAATCTGTGAGATCTGCGTTGCACGTGTGTCCACCCTGCCGGACTCTCCGGCCCCCTGCAGACTCACGTTATTGCCCCTGACCACCACGGCACCGCCGGAGTTCCAAAGGGCACCGCTCTTATCCACATCGCCGATAATGATCTCTGGCGCAGAGATCACAATGCGTTTTTCGTCACGCAAATATTGTCCTTCAGCCAGACGGTTAAAGATATCCGTCTTAATCTGCTGCACCTCAGCCTTCTGCTTGCGTATTTCCTCCAGATCCTTCGTCACACTGTCCTGCAGGTCCTGAAGGGCTTCCTTCCATTCACTTAATAATGTATCCATCGTCACATCACTTTTAATTCACATCAGCCAATTTCAACTTCAATTTAGTTGGATAGAGGTTATTCGGATTCTCAAGATTATCTGTGACCGCAGGATTCCCACCATTAACACCAGAAGACAGATGGAGGGTCTTGCCGGCCGTATCAGAGAGCAGGATTTTGCCATTATCTTCAGGAGCACTCCATTTGAACTTGTTTTTTAATGGGTTTCCGATCATATCTTGCCATTCGTTTAATCTGCCATTTTTAAAGTAGCTTTTCAGGAATCTTGTGGCTGCATTCGGAATCGATAAATTATCTTCTGGAGCCCCGATGCTATTTACAAAATCGAACCAATTATCTTGATTGGTGTAATCAGCGGGCTCGTTGTCAGCGGCAAGACTGAAAAACGTGTTGTCCGCATTCGAAGCTTCTACAATCAGCTTATAGACGATCTTTCGGCGGAGTTCAAGTTTTACTCTATTAATATTGGCAAAAGCCTGATTCCTATCAATGGTACCATCAATCACATTCTTTTTATATTGATCGTAGAATCCAAGATCTCGAATATGATTACGCAGAGATTCTGTATAAAAATAAACCTTCTTTTCTTTTTTGGTATAGTCAAAATCTGTCCATGCTTTTACCGCATCATACAAACACTTATATTTTGTGCCAACATCACGAGCTTTTTCGAGGACCTTCCCTCTTCTGAATTTTTTAGTTTCATCTGCATTTCTTTTTCTTCTATATTCAGTCACTCTTCCGTTAAAATGATCCTGATTTTCACCCTTATCCAGTTTCTTGGGTTCCTTCTCATCTGCGTTCAATTCATACTTTAATTCATTAATTTGATCAAATTCGAAGTCTGTATCCTTGATAACCTCTCCGATGTCGAACTTTTTTTCAGCCACTTTATCATGCACATGAGAGATGACATCGTTTTGTCCATCAAGTTTCATCTTCCTCAATAGGTTATAGTAGTCAATGTCGGCAAATGTCAACTGATGATTATATACATCAGCTGCAGTCTGAAGATTTGTTTGGGCTTCTCTTATATTATCAACTATCGTATTAATCTTTCCTGTCAAAAAATCAATTGTCCTTTCCAGTTGCCCCAGAAAAGAACCTTTATACAGATAATTGTTTTTAGCCAACAGTTGTCTCTTCCCTTCCCTTTCAATATGATTGAATTCATTATATCCCACTTGAGCAGAACCCTTGCCAGCCTCAATCAGCACATAGGTATGAGACTTGATCTTCAACGTACCGTCAACTGGACGGATGAAAACCTCAAGTATTGTTCGGAAGAACGAGAGATCCATCCACTTACCAACCGTTTTATCAAGTACTTCAGTAGCCAAGTCTTCACCAAGCCCACTCAAAGAAGTCGGCAAATAACGGTCGCTGACGACAGACCCCGATACCAGCGACAACTTATTGCTGGCAGCTATCGACACATTCTTGCCTTCTATCTTGATATTGCCATTCGGTGCGGAAATGGTGATACCAGTAAAGGCATTCAAAGTGACTTTACCCAGGGGTGAAGCGATATTCACTGTACGTTTGTCTGACGACATATCGATCTGATACAGACCATAGCGGTCACTAATATTGATGCCGCCAGTGAGGTCAACCATGTTCTGGTTGGAGATTAGCGGTTTGTAAACAGGGATTAAACTTCTGATGAAAGAGAGTCCTGGGGACATTCCCAACAAGAAATCTAAGCCGTCAGTTTTGTCATTAAAGGTAATGGAATGACCATTTTTCGACCGAATGACCCGGTCTGGAAGCGGTAGCCACGGATCCGTGACATATTGTGACTGCAAGGAGCCGACGATATAGGGCCGCTCGATATTACCGTCCTCATAGTTGAGCAACACCTCATCACCAGTACAAGGTCTGAAAGTGACACCACTGCCGGGAGAGGCAAAAGGTGTCGCCATACGGATCCATGGTGACCGGTCGCCATTCTTTGACTGCCAAGGATATCTCACACGCACCCGTCCGAAACGGTTCGGGTCGAGATTGTCCTCAACAAAGGCCACCTGCGGCTCTGACGTCCTAACGGTCGGAATCTCCGGCATCAGCGGCGGACACGGAATGACCGACGATATTTTTCCATTGCCTTCAGTATCTGTACTAATATTCTGATAGAAAGGCGGAATGGCTTCAACGATATAGTTTCCATTTTTATCAAGCTCCGTCTGAGTGACCACGTAGAATCCGCCATCCACTTTGATCACATCACCTAAGCATAAACCCTGGTCGTCGGCACCGTAGTTCAGCCTGACAAGCATCCTGCTGACTGTTTGGGAGGCATGACGCATCTTGGTGTAGAAATCGGCCTTCAGCAACGATACGCTGTTACCTTGTTTGTTGACGGTCAGATTGTCTTCATCAATGAGGGATTTCATGGTCGTGAAAAGACTGTAGATGGAACCGTCAGTCTGCTCGGGGTTATCTGCCGTTTTCATGGGCTTGAGGTTCGTGTCATTGTTTCTCAAGTTCTTTTTCCACAAAGATATACCGGCATCTACCGATGTTTTAATGAGAGACTCTGCAATATCACCAGCGACATCGCAAAGATTGGTGTTATTAAAGGCCAAACAAAATAAATTAAGCGCAGCTACCCTTACGTCGTACCACTCATTCAAGTAATTTGTATAATTGTTCTTCTTAAGTTCCAAGAAATTAGCATCATTGGCTTCTGGCTGGTTATAGACACCTTGAACGTTCTGGCCATGTGTAACCTCACTTTCATCTATCGAGCATACATATTTGCCTTTTTTATCTTTTTTGTAACTTTTCTCATCACTACTTTTCTCGTAACTATAAGAGACCGTCCTTGTCTGCTCCCATAATACTATTCCTTGATTATCGGTCACAGTAATCGTTGTTGTATCAGTTTTGGGTTGTCCAGCCAGCTGATTATCGGGAGCGGTATCAGTTGCTTTGTAACACTCTTTATTCACACTGATGGTGACTTTTCCTCTCTCAAATTCATACGTAGTAGTCAAGCCATCATCGGATATGGTTTTTTTAGGTTTCTTTTGGGGCATGGGGTCAGATGTCACATCGCTGGTGTTGCCCGTGGTTTGGTCTGTGGTATTATTGGTAGTATTATTAGTAGTATTATTTGTGGTGTTATTAGCATCATCTTTTGAGGTTTCATTGGATTCCTCATATTCTTCCTTTATTGCACCGACTAACTCAAAGTAAGAATCAGTATAGCGGTTATCATTCTTCGACGAGCGATCAACAAAATTATAGTGACGGTCTTGCACAGCAAGTACCCTTTCCATACAGTCCTCAAAGTCTACTGTATCGGTCACATCAAGCTGGTCTTCTGATGCTTTCGTAAGAACAGGTTTCATGCCTAAGTGTAGTAATCCACCTTCAAAATACAACATCTCGCCACAACGGATGGCACTACGGGCCAGGAAGTCATAGAAGGTCTCATTATACTGCACAAGATAAGGCTGACGGACCTCAGACGCCGCCTTGGTATTCTTATTCTCAAAAGCCAGCATCTGCATGTTCACCTCGCCCTTAAGTTGATTGCCGCTGTCAAGCCAGAACTTATCGAGCTCACCCTTGAAGATATCTTCTCCTAGTCTCTTGGCAGTAAAGACATTGCAGTATTTGTCGATCGTCATCAACTTATCCATGCTGAAAATAGATAACTCAACCTTCAATATGACAGAACCGTTGCTGTCCTTACTCCGGCAGGGTTTCATCTTATAGACGAAGTAGTTGTCTGCCAATGTGACATCAGGATTGGTGGTATCTATTAAGGTCACCTTCTTCCTTGAAAAGGTAGCCTGTAATTGGCTCAGTGTCGGAAAGGTGGTAGAAGAAGAGTCCTTTGCCTTCACACTAAGTACGATATTGATCTCATTTGGGGCGAAGATCTTCTTCTTATAGGTGAGCGTCTCTATTGAGACATTGAATTCATTGTTTCCAAACGTGAGTGTTGCATCATTTGTATCCGTTGTAATTCCTACAACATTACCAACTGTCAATTTATAGCTTCCCATATCTTTCCTAATTATCTGGATACTTTCCTCGAAATTTCAATATAGCGGTCACCATTCACACCTATGTAGGCGATGTTGGCCACCAGCAGCTTCACATGGATCAACATCTGTTCCGTGCTTCCCTCAGAGGTTGGTGCATTCGTAAAATCATCCTCCACATCTATCACATAGCCATTGACGACCATAGCGTCTTCATAGCCTGTCACCGCCTGCCTGTTGAACAGGGTGGCATTAAAGAGGAATGTGAAGTATTCCGGCTCGTTCTGCTGCATCTGATGATAGAACGGCTTGCCATCCTCCGGACTCATCAGACGGATGGTGAAATCAAGGATGGTGGTGGTGGTATTGCCGAACGGATAGCCCGACTTGTTACGTTCACGCTTGCACTCATAGCTGAAATGAAGCACCGTAAAACACCTGTCACAAGGTATCCTGAACCTCCTCTCGTCTAACGAGCGGATATCTTCAGGATAGAGCATGGCCTTGAGATGATTGGAAACAGTAATTGCCATAGTCGTCAGAGGATTTATTTAGGGGTATTCTTATAGACGACGCCATCCACAATGACACGCTCTGCCATCAAGGAGAGCTTGAGATAGCGACGGTTGGAACTGTCAATATGATAGTCCTCGGCCAAGGAGAAGCAGTAGGCATCTTCGAACAGCAACTCTGAAGAAATGGTGTGATCACCTCCATGCGCAGCCATCAGGTCGAACAGCACACGCCCGCTAATCGGGTCGCCGCTGATATACCAGTCATATAGGTTCAGGTTCTCTTTGCCTGGAGCCACGACAACAATTTCCACCCGCTCACATCGTGCATCGGCATCTGGCTGGAACTGGTTGTGGTGACGCGAAAAATGACAATGGCAGTCTGCGACCAAATACTCGGACGAATAGACCTTTGAGTCGTTATTGCCAAACTGAAGACGAGCTATTAATGCCATATGGAATGCTTCTAAAATATAAACAGTTCGTGAGGTTCGTATTTACACGGTTAATCAATTGACCCAGTCCGAAGACTGAATCAATTGATTTTGAGAGTATTGGATCAATTCTTGAATTTTCAAATTCATTACTTGATGCTTTGCATCGAGTAGGCTTATGCTCGGCAGAGCTCGAATGAGTTCGGCTCTGCTCTCGCTTAATCGCCTACTTCCAAGGATTGTCGTAAGCGACGGCTCCGTTCTCGAGCTTCTGGCAAACGATCTCGATCTGCTCGTAGTGGTCCTGGCCGTCCTCCCACTTCTCGACATAGTCGATGCAGTAGCAGTTGGTGCCCTTGAGCTCCTTCATCGTCGAGCCGTCTACCGTGTTGTAGAACTGCACTTTGACATCCTTGGGGCTCGTCGGGTCGAGCATCCAAGCAATCAGTTCGTTGTTACCGTCGTTCAAGGCCTTTACACGGATGGTCACCTTACCGCCACGGGGGATACCAGCAATCTGTCCCTCACGGTCTGTAGCCTGGTCGAACTTATAGTCAACCATCATCACTTCTCTCTCTGCGAACCCGTCAATTGAAAGGGTTACCGGGGTTACATTCTCTGCCATATTTGTTTCCTTTCTTAATTTTAAACTTTGAAATAAATATTTGATGTTTTGTTTTTGAAACGAATTTGCATAATTTATATAATTCTGACCACTAATTTAAATAGTAATTATTTCTTCGATTAAGAATATTATTCATTCGTGGAATAAATTATAGTTATTATTCACATTCGTTTCTTATTCCCTTTATGCCCAGTCGTTCTCATACTTCACGTTACCGAACTCAATCTGCTTGCAGGTGATCACGATCTCCTCGAAGTGACCCATCTTGTCCTCCCACTTCTCCTCGTAGTTGATACAGTAGCCGTTGGTGAACTTGATGCTCTTCATCTCCTTGTTCGTCTTTGTCTCGAGGAACTTGATCTCGCCATTCTTCGGGAGGTTGCGCTCGCACATCCAAGCCAACAGGTCGGGTGTACCGTCGTTCAAAGCCTTCACGCGGACAGTGAGTTTACCACCACGGGGGATACCAGCCATCTGTCCTTCCACATCTGTTGCCTGACTGAACTCATAGGTCACCATCAGGACTTCTCTCTCCTTGTATCCGTCAATCGCGATACTTACAGGTGTTTTAGCCATAATTGTTTGTTTTTAAGTTGATAAATAATAATAAATAATGTTATAGTAGTAAACTATTCTCTCTTATGCACTTGCCATAGCAGCCTCCTTGGCCTTCTTGTCGGCAGCCACCTTGATGATGAAGTTCTTGGCGGCATAGAACGGAGTCAGCGTGATGTCGCAGGTGATCTGCTTGGTGACAGGATCCTGACGCGGCTCACCGATCTCGTAGTTCTGGAACAGGTTACCATAACCCTTGTACTGGTTGAGGAACTCCTGGATCTTGGCCTTCAGGTTCTTCGGGCTGTTGTACGGATCCCAGTTCTCGAGAGCCACCTCATGCACGAAGTTCATCAGCACCTTCTTCACCCAGTCGAACACGCGGACGATAGGATACTCCTTCATCGCATCGAGGTCACCGTTGTAGAGCGTGGTGTTATTGAATGCCATCACACGGCCTTCAGAATAGACCATCGGGATGACCTGGTTGTCCATCAGGGCAGCGATCTCCGACTTCAGCAGGTCGCTCTTCACACCCTTCACACCGTCGAGGGTACCATACTTCTTACCACCGGCACCCTGTGCCATGTTGGCGGTCTCGTCGTACAGCTTACCGCAGAGGGCAGCAGACGGTGCAATATAGAAGGCCTTAGAATCCTCCTCGTCGCTCGACATCTTCTCTGACTCACGGCCTACGATCCAGTTGGCGGTCATCACCACGTTCATCAGGCACTGATCACTGTCGCGATAGCCCTCGGTGTTGGCCTGCAGGTCATCAAACGAATACTCATCGGCATGGTCGGTCAGCAGCATCACCTTATACTTGAATGCCATCTTGGCCCACTGCAGCAGGTCTACCTTGTCGGTGAACACAGCACCAGGTACGCAGACGAGGCTGTAAGCATCCTTCAGGCTCAGACGGTCGAAGCCGTTACGCAGGATGTTCTCCACCTCACCGGCGAAACCAGAGTCTGCATCAGCGATATCTTCCTTCAGCACGTTGATGATACGAAGATTCTTCACCTTGTCAGTACCACAGGTCTTGAAGAAGGAGTCGAGCTGACGATAGCTGCGCTCCAGGTTCTGTGTGGCATAGAGGGCATCGGTGATACCCTGCTTCAGCACGTTGGTATATTTCTCCTCTTCCTTCTTGCAGGCGTCTGCAAAACCGGTGGCGCTGTCGATGCCATCCTGGTCGAGCAGTTCCAGCCAGCGGCTGATCTCACGCTTCAGGCTCTCTCTCTTGTCCTTGAAACGCTTGTCCTTCAGGAACACGTCCTTGGCGGCCTTGCGGGCGGGGTTCATATTATCTGCGTCGGGCATAAAGCCACGGATGGCATTGAAGCCACCGAACTGTGACAACAGTTTACTGACGTCTTTACCTTTCTCTTGAAGCTCGGCACCAGCCTGCTGGGCCTCTTGAGCTTTCTGTAATTCTACATCTGCCATTTTATTTACGATTTACTTATTTACAATTTTCGATTTATTACTCTGCGCCATTCAGTTCGTCGAGCATCGACTGAAGCATGGCCTTCATCTCCTCACGGCTGCCAGCCTCCTTGAGGATATCGCGCAGCTTGCGGTTCTGCTCAATGCTCTTGCGGATCTTGGTGTTGGTCTCGATCTTCATCTTCGTGCCGGAGAGGAACGGGCTGTTCTCCACCAGACGGCCCTTGCCGCCATTGGCCTCGAAGTCACGCAGCTCACCGAACTTCAGAGTCTCTTCCACTGCACCGCCTTCCTCATCGGTAAAGGTGACACCCACCTTCGGCTTGAAGTGCTCGAAGGCATCGTTGATGTTCTGGATGTCCTCCACGAACTCAGGATTACCTGCTTCCACATCTGTTGTGTACTGGTCGATCATCAGAGTCTTGTTCTGGTCGATCAAACTAACTTTCGCGTTGCTCTCCTCATCGGGAGCCATCGAAATGAAATTCTCTTTCATTGCCATAGTCGTAATGGTTTTAAAATGTTATACACTAAATTATTTCTTCTCTTTTTTCTCTTTTTCTACTTTTTCTTCCTTCTTGCCGTTGATGACGAACACAGCCTGACCGTCCTTGTCGGCCTCGACCAGGATCTTGTCACCGGTCTTCACCTTGCCGGCTATCATCATCTTCGAAATCGGGTGACGCAGTTCCTTACGGATGATACCGAGCACCGGACGGGCACCGTACTGCTGGTTGTAGCCACGCAGGGCGATCTTCTCGCGGGCCTCCGGTGTCAGCGTCAATTCGATGTTCTGCTCCTCCAACAGCTTCAGCAGACCCTTCAGGTGGATATCGAAGATCTTGGTCACCGTCTTGTCGGTGATCGGCGAGAACGGCACGATCTCTGTCAGACGGGCGAGGAATTCCGGACGGAAGTAGCCCTGCATGATGTCCATCAGTTCATTGTTCTCGGGAATGATGCCAGCGTTAAACTTCTCCACGATGGTCTGTGCACCGATGTTCGAGGTGAAGAGGATGAGGGCGTTCGAGAAGTCACCCACACGTCCCAGACGGTCGTGCAGCTTACCTTCGTCGAGGATCTGCAGGAATAGGTCGAACACCGACTTATGGGCCTTCTCGATCTCATCGAACAGCACCACGGCATACGGGTTCTGACGAATCTTATTCACCAGCAGACCACCTTCCTCATAGCCTACATATCCCGGAGGCGCACCATAGAGGAGTGCCACCGAGTGTTCTTCCTTGAACTCAGACATATCGAAGCGGATGAGTGCACTCTCGTCGCCGAATAGGAATGTTGCGAGGGCCTTGGCCAACTCCGTCTTACCAGTACCCGTCGGACCGAGGAAGAAGAACGAGCCCATCGGCTGTCCCTTCTTGCTGAGACCGGAACGGGCCTCATAGACGGCATCGAGTACCTTCTTCACAGCGTGATCCTGACCGACGACACGCTTCTTCAACGTCTCCTCAGCACCCATCAGACGGTCGCGTTCCTTTGTCTGCACCTTACCGAGAGGAATACCTGTCTGCTTGGCCACGACGGCACTCAGGTCGTCGCTCTTCAACTCAGTGCGCTGCTCGGCACCCAGTTCTGTCAGCTTGTCGAGGATGCCGCCCAGGAAGTCTGTACGCTCCTGGATGGTGGCAATCTTCGCAAAGTCGGTATCTGAGTCAACACCGGCCAGCAGGATGCAGCTCACCTTATTAAACAGTTCATAGTTCAGCCAGTCGAGTTCCTTCATCAGTCCCTCGTCGGCCTTATCCTTACCTTCGGCAGAAGCCTTGATAGCGTCGAGTTTCTCGCGCAGACCGGCAATGATGTTACCCGTCAGGTCGTTCATCGTCTTCACCTGGGCCATCGTACGGTCGATCAGGTCGAAGGCAGAGTCGGGCAGCGACTTCTCCGTCAGATAGCGCTTGGCCAGACGGATGGCATCGCTCATCACCGTCTCATCGGCCTTCAGACCGTGATACTCCTCATAGGCGGGGATGGCACCCTTCAGAATGCGCAGCGTCAGATCGGCCGTGGGTTCCTCCACAGTGATCTTCTCCAGCTTCGAGGTCATCTCCTTATCGGTCTCGATGTTCTTCGTATAGCCGTCGATGCTCGAGGTGGCGAGCAGCTGCAGACGACCCTTGCTCAGTTCGTTCTTCAGGATGGAAGATGCCCCGAACAGTGAGCCCTGCTTGTCGAACAGCTTGTCGATCGACTCGATAATCAGCACGGCATTCGGCAGGTTCTCCACCTCGGTAATCACATTCTTGAAGCGATCCTCCACCTCACCCTTGTATTGGGCGTCGCCACCCAGGGCAGCGGTATCCAGCTCGTAGGCCACAGCCCCACTCAGGAATCCCGGCACACGGTCGGCAGCCAGTTCACGCACGAAGCCGTTCACGAGCGAGGTCTTACCCACACCGGCCTCACCGGTGATGAGCAGGTTGGCCTTGGTCTTACGGCCGAGGATCTCGTAGATGACGGATATCTCCTTCTCGAAGCCAATCACATTATCCAGATTGCCTGCACGGGCGATGGCGGTCTTGTCCACACAGTACTTGGCCAGACTACCCTTACCGCCAGCAGCCGGAGTCTTCTTCGTCAGTTCGGCACCCTCCATATAGGGAGCCTCCACATTCGCACCGCCACCCATCTTCGCACTGATGTCTGAAGGAGTCAGCGGCAAGGTCTTCAACTGGTCGAACGAGAATCCCACACCCGGCGTCACTAACGATGCCAGGATACACACGGGCGTCACCTCATCGAGGTCGAATTTCACCTTGTAGTTCTCTGCCTCCTCCATGACGGCAACCGACTCATCGCTGAGTTCGAGGTCGCGCATCGGACGGACGGCCCTGGGAGCGAGCTGCATCTGTACGTCAGCCCAGTCCTGAAGATAGTAATAATCCTTGTCGAGTTCTGATTCGACAAAATGAACAAGCCCCATATCTTTATGGAGGATTGCCTTAAACAGATGGGCAGGGTAAATCGCATCGCTGCAATACTCTTCCGCAAAACTGTTAGCAATGTTTTTTAGTTGGTCACTCATGTCAGATAATTGTTGTTTTACGTTTATTTTGATTGCAAAGATAAGATAAAAAGACAAAACAAAAGCCGCAGCAATCGCATTTTTGCATTGCTACGGCCTATTTTTAACATTCTTTAGAGAAATCCGTGTATTTAAGCGTGAATTATTCTATCTCACGCCGCCTCCGAAGCCTCCTCCGGAGAAGCCGCCACCGCCGCCACCCCATGAGGAATGGCCCCCACGACCGGAGGCACGGGCCTGACGGGCTGACTCTCGTGCAGCCTTGTTCGCCACAGCACGGGAGGTGCTTGAATGGAGAGTGGAATAGATGGTTGGCAGGGTGGTATCGTTGGCCATCTGGCTAGCCACCTGGTCCATATTGAAGTACTCGGGATTGATTTTCTTCATGTCCTTGATCACCTGGTCGGCGATACCGAAAAGCGTGGCATAGATCATATAGTCCTTCCACATCGATACCTCACCCACATGACGCTCGTCTAACAGCGAGAATTCCTTGAGGAATTTCTTCAGTCCGAACACCTGACGCACTTCGTCCAGACGGTCCTTATACTTGCTGATGCCCGTCTTGGTGTGAAGGGTATCGATAAACGAGTCGGTGATGCTTTCGTTGTGGCTGCTACGCATAAAACTCTTCAACTCGCGAGGTTCCAACACGGTGTCTTCACCAGCCGCTCTCTTGAAGATGTTGTGTATCTTCCGCAACAGCAGTGGTTGATCGCCTGTGTCGGGCAACTCATGAATCACGAAATTCTGCTCTGTCTTACCCTTCTCATTAAGACGCGATTCGATGCTGATCGCCCCCATATTGATGAGTTTCAGGATGCAGGCCGAGAGCAGATTGTTGTAGTCGGTGTTAAAATATTTGTAGGCATTGAGCACGTCGTTGGTCTGCTGCAGATTGCCGTTCATCGGGATGTCGCGGTACCAGAGTAAATCTTTGTTCACCTTCTTGCGTGCACGCCACACATAGACGAAATACCAAATGCCTGCAATAATGGGCACGATGAAGATGCCGATGATCAAACACAGGAGGGTGATGGTGTCAGATGTTGTCCACTCATCATCGTCATCGCCCACATAGTCACTGCCCTCAAAGGCCAGTTCCTTCTTATGTTCGAAAGTTTCATCATCATGCACGGCAGGTTCGAAGAGCCCCTTGTCGAAGCGACACATCACATACAGCGCGCCGCTGCTGCCGAAGGGTTCGGTATTGTACGCCACAATCTTCCCATCGGCAAAGCCCAGCTCACCGCCGAAACGGAAGCCCCAAACACCGCTGTTCTCCTCGGTCAGCGCAAGGGAGTCCTCGGCCTCGATGCTCAGGTACGCCTCGTCGGGCTTGGGCGACACATTGGCATCGAGGAACACATGGCGGATGGCGTCGGCATCGGGATGGGAATGGATCAGATTGGTGTAGATATAGCTCGTGATGTACGTACGCTCACCACTGTCGCCGAGACCCCAGCAGAGTTCATAGCCACCGTGCTTGGCAACGATTCCGCACTTGCCGGCCTTCCACGAGCGGCTCCGGTCGATGTCCCAGCGGCCCACGTTCTCATACGCCAGTCCCGTCTCGTCGGTCACCTGCAGGTCACGCACCTCACTACCCTCAGGCACTCCAATGCCGATATAGCACTCCGTACCCTCTGAGTCGATGCTCATCAGCCTGGTCTCCGTGATCCTCGCATCGCCGTTATGGCTCAGCACCACGCGGATGTCCAGCCGCTTGAGCGTAGGCCGCGCGAATGAATACTGAAATGCGAAAAGTAGTAAAAGGAAAGGAATTACCCTGCAACAAAGAATTCTCATTCTACCTTCCACCTTCCACATTCCACGATTATTTCTTAAATGCCTCATCGAGATTCGGATATTGTTTCTTTTCCTCGCTGTCCACCTTCAGATAATCCTTCACATCGAAGTGCAGCATGGAGGCAACGATGCTCGACGGCCACTGGCGCACCATGCGGTTCATCTTCGTCGCCGTATCATTGTAGATCATACGCGACATACGCACATTCTCCTCGTACTGCTTCATACCCTCCTGTGCCTCCTTGTAGAGGTCGCTGGCCTTCAGCTCCGGGTAGCGCTCGAACACCACGTTCAGCCGTCCCATCATCTGTGTCAGCAGGTCGCTCTGCTGATTGATGCTCTCCGGTGTAGCAGGCAGGTTGCCGTTACCCAGGTTGCCTCCACGGGCCTGCACGGCCTGGATGATCGTCTCCGACTCGTGCTTGGCATACTGCGCAGCGGTCTTTGCCAAGGCGATTACCGCGTCGAAACGGGAGTTGAGCTGAACCTCTATCTGGCTCAGGGCGTTCTTACACAATTCATCGAGATTCACCAGCGAGCGCTGGGTGGAGATGAAATAACCTCCTACGATCACCACTAAGGCGATAATAATTACCAATGTTGTCATAATCAAGCTTTTTATTTTGAATAATAATTTTTGATGAGTTCCGTCACTTTGGGGATATCATAGAAGTCATCGACTGTCTCCAACAGATATGTGGGCTCGATGCCCGAGTCAATATTCTCATTCGACGTGTTGGCCATACGATGTCTGTGGGTGGAATAGCGGTAGCCGAATCCGTCGGCCGAGGGGTTGTAGAGCACGGCACACGAACCGCCTCCCGAGCGCTGGCCAAGAATGGGTATTCCATAGTCCTTCAGCAGGGCGGGCAGTATATTACCGCATGAGAAGCTATAGCCGCTGATTAATAGGGCAAAGTTCAAATCGAACTTCACTTCGGCATCTTTCTCATCGAACTTGCCGTCGAGATTACGGTCAACCTCAAATGTGGATTTTATGCTCTGGCCTGTCAGCGTGTTCTCATAGCATATATCGGACTTGTTGCATAAGAGGGAGGTGATGAACAGCACGATGTCTGTCGAGCCGCCACCGTTGGTAGCGATGTCGAGCACGAAATTCTTCACCTCGGGGTCGTTCTCGGCCTTCTCCAACGCGTCGAGCAGGATCAACAGATCGTCATGGGGATAGTCTTTGAGCGTGGGCTTCGGACTCTCCCCTTTATAGTACTTCCGCCAGCCGGAGTCGTCGCACAGGAAACTGTTGAAGACACAGTAGGCCGTCTCACCCTCCTTGTAGTAGTACACGCTGTCGCCAAATTTCTCCTTGCGTTTCTCTTTCAAGGCAGAAGCCATCTCACGCCCTGCCTTCCTGGTATCCTTATACGCCTGGTATTCGGGACAATAGCTATCAAATTCATCCTGTGCGATTTTCAGGAGACCGTCAAGCTTTGACTCGAATTCAGGATTGCCGCTCAGATCGCTGATCTTCGTCACGTCGGTATAAGTATGTCCGCCATCGTCGAGCAGACAACTCAATGTAGCAGTGCCGGAAATGAACTCGTACATATCAGTCGACCTCAGTAAATCGCGCGTCATCACGCCTGCCTGACCATACTCCAACAGAGCCTGATCCAGGCCTTTCTCCTTCAAGCCTTTGTTTTCAAGAAGCGTGCGCCCTGGATAGCCGAAGAAGTTGGTGAGCGTGAAGCAGAGGTTTCGATAGGCGAAATCGGCCATGTCTGCCGTACGCGTCTCCTTGAGGATGGGCGTGATAAGGAATTCCGGATAACCTTCAAGCAGACTATAAGCCCCATTGGGCGCTACCATCACCAGCTCGCCATTGAAGTCGGCCTCATGCAGATAACCATCGACATAGAGGTCGGCAATGGTTGCAAAGGGGAAATAGACATTCGTATCGTCGTCCCTCAGGTCGATGCCATACTTTCCGTAGTCGAGCTTCACGTGAGCGCTCTGAGGCACGATCTCCCTGGTCTTCCACCGGATGATGGGCAGCGCGTCGTAGATATCATTGGTCATACCGGGCTGCACCATCCCCATCATGTTCGTAAAGTCATCGTAATGGTCACTCTCGAAAATATCCTTTTCGGTGTCGACCGTAGCGGTGCCGCAGGGGCTGATCAGTTCATACTGGCCTTCGGCGGTCTTCACCACCTGTACCGTCGTGCCAGGGTAAATCATGCTCTGGAAGTTGCTGATGCTGACATAGGCCACGCTGGGCATGTCGTCGTAGAAGCGCAGCGTCACCACACCCTGTGGTTTGTTCTGGGGATCTACGACAGGCACTATGCGCTCTACATAGTCCTTCACATCCACATCGGGCACATCAGGATTCACCACAGGGTTGTCGATGCCGGTGGTACACGATGTCATCGTGACCGATGCCAGGCCGCAGGTCATCATGGCGGCGAGCATCCATAGCTTAAAACAATTCCTCATAACATATCATCATTAAAGTTTATCGCTTCAGAATCATGCGGCAAAGGTACGAATAAGTAAGCAAAATACCAAATAAATTTGGATAAAAAAGAAGAAGGTCACCGTGTAATTTGTAATGTAACGTGCAACCCTCTCCTCTTTTGTGGTCTAAATCCATTCAGACTTCTTCTTGTACTGACCCTTCGTTTCCGACGTGATCAGACCGTCTTTCTTTAACCTTGACACGATGACGCGCGCATTATTCCGGTCACAGCCGAACTTCTCCACGACATCATCCAGTGTGAAGCTCTCGGACAACATCTTATAACACTGTTTGGTCTTCGTTTTACGGTTGCGGTTGACAGACGGATCGGCCAGCATATCGTCGAAGTATTTGCGGGCATATTCCCCGAACCAATGGTGCTGACATTTGTACTGAATATTCAATATCAGTTCACACAGCGCCTTATCCTTCTCATCGATGGTGAAGGTGTGCTTCTCCTGCCACTCGTCCCAGTGGCGCATCAGGATGAAGGGCACGGAGATCGAGATACCGTAGTAAGGCACGCGTTTCAACAGCAGTTCGTCGGGTTTGTCCTGATTGATTTCGGCGATGGCCATATGGTCTCTCGTCCATTCCCAACAAGCCTCTACCAGCGGCCATACGGGCAGTTCTCCGCTCACCCCATCCAGCTTGTACGCCCATTCCTTCAGCTTTTCATCCTCCGCATAGTTTGTGCGTGGCTGGGCAAGGGCCATCATCTTGAAGTCGCTTGGGGGCAAG